>DASPJI010000025.1:0-22225 GCA_035628695.1 Thermoanaerobaculia bacterium
GAAGGAGAAGGCCGCGGGGACCAGATGGGCCGGCAGCGACTCCTGGAGGAAGGCCGACAGCGCCGGCGCGTCCACCCGCTCGTCCTGGCGGATCACGAACGCCACCAGCCGCCTCTCTCCCCCTTCCCCACGGGCCACCACCACCGCCTCGCCGACGCCGGGATGGGTCACCAGGGCGGCCTCGATCTCGCCGGGTTCGACGCGGAAGCCCCGCACCTTGACCTGGTGATCGATGCGCCCGAGGAACTCGAGCCGGCCGTCCGGCAGGAAGCGGGCCAGGTCGCCGGTGCGGTAGAGCCGCTCGCCCGGAGTACCGGCGAAAGCGTCGGGCATCCAGCGCTCGGCGGTCAGCTCCGGCCGCCCCAGGTAGCCCCGGGCGAGGCCCGCGCCGCCCAGGCACAGCTCTCCCGCGACGCCGGGAGGCACCGGCTGCAGCTTGCGGTCCAGGACCCGCGCCCGCGTCCCCGCCAGGGGGCGGCCGATGGTGGGGATCTCACCCCTCTCCACGAGGGAGAAGGTCGAGTAGGTGGTGTCCTCCGACGGTCCATAGAGGTTGAAGACCCGCTCCACCTGGGGCAGCTCGTGGAGGCGCGCGGCCAGCTCGCGCGTCAGCGGTTCGCCGGCCAGGTTGACGGTGCGGACCGAGGCCGGCAGCCCCGAGGTGCGGAGCAGCGTCGACAGCGCCGAGGGGACGGTGTTGACCAGCGTCACCTCGTCCGCGGCGGGCAGCTCCGGCAGGGCCAGGACGTTCTCGGCCAGGACCACCGCGCCGCCCCGGGAGAGGGGGACGAACAGCTCGAAGACCGAGAGGTCGAAACCGATGGAGGTGGAGGCGAGCACCCGGTGCAGGTCCGCCTCTGGGAAGACCTCCCAAGCCCACCGCACCAGAGCCACCGCGCTCGAGTGGCGGATCGCCACCCCCTTGGGCTCACCGGTGGAGCCGGAGGTGTAGATGAGGTAGGCGAGGGTGTCGCTGGCGATCAGCCTCTGTGTAGGGGAGGGGCTTGCCCCCTCCCGGGAGGGGGCAAGCCCCTCCCCTACATCGGAGCTCAGGGCCAACCGTTGGGCCCCATGCTCCGGCAAAATCTCTTCCAGCCCCTCCCCCACCAGCACCGCCGCCGGCCGGGCGTCGGCCAGGATGCGGGCCAGGCGCGGCCGGGGGTGGGCCGGGTCGAGAGGCACGTAGGCGCCGCCCGCCTGGAGGATGCCCAGGAGGCCCGCCACCAGCTCGGGTGACCGGCGGGCACAGATGCCCACCCGGTCCTCGGGGCCCACTCCCAGCGCGCGCAGCCGGTCCGCCACCGCCTCCGACCGGGCCGCCAGATCCGCGTAGGTCCAGCGATCCTCGCCCGCGATGAGCGCCACCGTCTGCGGTGTACGCGCGGCCTGGTCCAGGAACAGCTCGTGGAGGAGGCGATCCGGAGCGGGCTCGATCGCGGGCCCCTCCGCCCACTCGACCAGCACCTGCCGGCGCTCCGCCACGGAGAGCAGCGGCAGCTCGGAGAGCGGCAGGGACGGATCGGCGACCGCCGCGGCCAGCAGCGTCCGGAAGTGACCAGCGATCCGAGCCGCCATGGCCGGATCGAAGAGGTCCAGGGCGTACTGGAGCGAGGCCACCAGGCCGTGGCTCCCGGCCTCCTCCGCCACCATCAGGGTGAGGTCGAACGGTACCCGCCGCTCGGCGAGCCGCACCGACTCGGCCGCCAGATCCGCCAGCGCGGACCGCGCCCCCTCCTCGCCCAGCGCGAAGGCGCTCCAGTCCCGGTCCGCCGGCCGGTGTGCCCGCTGCAGCACGAGCATCGTCTGGAAGAGCGGCGACCGGCCGGGGTCGCGCTCCGGATGCAGCCGCTCCGCCAGCAGCGTCAGCGGCACAGGATTCGCCAGCGCTCCCGACACCACCCCGGCGGTCCGTCCGAGGAGATCCCCGAAGGCCGAATCCCCCCCGAGGTCGGCGCGCAAGGGCAGGGTGTCGATGAAGTAGCCCACCACCCCCGCCAGGTCCGCCGACGTCCGGCCGGCCGATGGCGCGCCGACGATCAGATCCTCCTGGCCGGTCAGGCGATGGAGCAGGGTCTGGAAGCCGGCGAGGAGAGCGGCGAACAGCGTCGCGCCGCGACGGCGGGCCAGCGCCGCCAGCCCGTCCGACAGCTCCACGCCCAGCGGCAGCACGGCCGAGCCGCCGCGCCAGGTGGGCAGCGCCGGCCGCGGCCGGTCCCCCGGCAGGTCGAGCGCCGGCAGATCGCCGCCCAGCCGCTCACCCCAGTACGCCCAGAGTGCCTCGGCTCCGGAAGCCAGCCGCTCCCGCTCGCGGGCCACGTGATCGGCGTACGTCCGGGAGACGGCCGCGAGCCTGGCCTCCCCTCCCTCGATCTCCCGCCTGTAGAGCGCCTCCAGCTCCCGCGCCAGCACGGCGAGGGACCAGAAGTCGGCGATCAGGTGATGGATCGTGAGGAGCAGGACGTGCTCCTGCTCCCCCCGGACGAAGAGAGCCACGCGCAGCAGCGGCCCGCGCCCGAGGTCGAACGGCCGCCACGCCTCCCGGGCCAGCCACTCCCCCAGCTCCGCCTCGCTCCACCGCGCCGCATCCTTATAGAAGAAGGTCTCCGGCTCCAGCCTCCCATGGACCCGCTGCACCGGCTCGCCTCCCTGCTCTTCGAACGTAGTCCGCAGAGCCGGATGGCGAACCGCCATCTTCTCGACGGCCCGGAAGAGAGCCGCCGCGTCCAGATCCCCCCGCAGCCGCAGCGGCACCGGGATGTTGTACGCCGAAGCCGCTGGAGCCCACCGCTCCAGGAACCACAGCCCCCGTTGCCCATGGGACAGGGGGAAGACATCTTGCTGATTTTCCCCTCTCCCGGTCGGGGGGAGGGGATGGGAGAGGGGGACAGGGGGTGAGGGGTTCAATCCCTCGAGCACCGCCGCCAGCGACGGCGCCTCCAGCCACCGAGTCAGCGGGATCGACACCCCCAACGCCGTTTCGATCCGGTGGCTCAACTCGACCGCGGCCAGCGAGTCGAGCCCGAGCTCCACCGGCGGTCGGCCGGGGTCCACCGCCGCCGGGTCCACCCCGGCCGCCCGCGCCAGCTCGGCGCGCAGGAACGCCTCCCGGTCGGGCAGCGCCCCTTCCTGGAGATCCTCGCCGTCCACCGCCGCCGCCGCGTCCCGCCCGACCACCTCCAGATCCCCAGCGAGATACCCGGCGCGGCAGGCGTGCCGCTGGACCTTGCCGCTGGACGTCCGGGGCAGCGTGCCGGTGCGGATCAGCACCACCTCATGGATCTGCGCCTCCAGCTCCTCCGCCACCACCCGCCGGACCGCGGCGGCCACCGTGGCGACGGTCTCCGGCTCCGGCCGGAACCGCCGGGCGATCTCGTGGACGACCACCAGCCGCTCCTCGCCGTCGACCTCCACCGAGAACGCCGCTCCACCTCCGGGCTCCAGCCCCGGATGGCTCGCCTCCGCCGCCAGCTCCACGTCCTGGGGATAGAGGTTGCGGCCGCGCAGGATGATCAGGTCCTTGAGCCGCCCGGTGACGAACAGCTCGCCGTCCCAGAAGAAGCCGAGGTCGCCGGTGCGCAGGAACCGGTCGCCTCCAGCCGGGCTGCCGGCCAGGACGGCGCCGAACGTCCGCGCCGTCTCCTCGGGGCGGTCCCAATAGCCGCCGGCCACGCTCGGACCGGCCACCCAGACCTCACCCACCCGGCCCGGCGGCACCGCCGCGCCCGTCTCCGGGTCGGCGACCACGATCCGCTGGCCGTCCCAGGCCCGGCCGCAGCCCACCAGCGCCCGGGCGTTCCAGCTCTCCTCCGGCAGCGCGGGAACCGCGCTCCCCTGCTCCAGGGCCGTGGGGTCGAAATACCCCCTCGCCGGCAACACGCCCCGCTGCCCGCCGGAGACGAACAGCGTCGCCTCGGCCAGGCCGTAGCAGGGATAGAAGGCCTCGCGCCGGAAGCCGCACGTGGCGAAGGTCTCGGCGAAGCGCTCCAGCGTGGCGGCGCGCACCGGCTCGGCGCCGTTGAAGGCCACGGACCAGGACGAGAGGTCGAGCGCCGCCCGGTCCTCGGGCGTCACCTTGCGCACGCAGAGGTCATAGGCGAAGTTGGGCCCGCCGCTGGTCGTCGCGCGGTAGCGGCTGATGGCCTCGAGCCACCGGGCCGGCCGCTGCAGGAACGCCATCGGCGGCATGAGGACCGCGGACGATCCGGTGCAGAGCGGCTGCAGGACGTTCCCGATCAGCCCCATGTCGTGGTACAGGGGGAGCCACCCCACCACCACCGACTCCTCCGACTGGCCGAAGGCGGCGCGGATCATCTCCTCGTTGTGGAGGATGTTGCCGTGGGTGACGATCACCCCCTTGGGCAGCGCGGTGGAGCCCGAGGTGTACTGGAGGAAGGCCGGCGTCTCCGGCTTCGTCTCCTCCATGAGCTGCTCGTCCCACTCCTCGCCGAGCCGCGGCTCCAGCGCCGCCGGGACCAGCCAGGACGCCGCCGCCAGCTCGGGGGTCGGTTCGGCGATCCCCTCGCGCCGCGCCGCCAGCTCCGGCGTGGTCAGCACGAAGCGCGGCCGGGCGTCCCGGGCGATGGCGCGCAGCCGCGGGTGGTCCCGCCGCGGACGGGGTGGATAGCAGGGGACCGCCACGACGCCGGCATAGAGACAGCCGAAGAAGGCGGCGATGAAGTCGAGCCCCGGCGGGAACAGGAGCAGCGCCCGCTCACCCTGGCCGCGCTCCCGGGCGAGCGCCGCGCCGATCGCCCGGGCGCGGGCGTCCAGCTCGGCCCAGGTCCAGGACTCCGCCCCGTCCGCGCCGGCGGCACCGTCGGCCAGGAACGTGTAGGCCCGCCGGCCCGGCCGCTCGAGAGCGTGGGCGCGCAGGACCTCCACCAGATTCGAGCGCGCGCCCGAACGCGGAGCCGATGACTTGATCAGCCGCGTGCTCACGCGCGGCTCCCCTGATACATCTCGTCCATCCGAACCTCTCCGGAAGCTTGTCTGCGGTGTGACCTCTGGGGTGTACTGCAGAGGCGGGGGGCGAAGACTACCATGTCCGTTCCGGCTCCCCCCTCAGTTTCAAGGTGCCGCAGGTCACCCCAAGCGGCCCTTCCACGTCTTCCGTCCATGAAACGAGATAGACTGTCCGAGTACCTCACCTCGACCGCCATGGACTCACGCACCGAGAGCCGTCTCCTGCGGATGGCCATCTCCAGGGGATTCCTCCAGTGGGAAGACCTGGACGCGGTCGCCGACCGCCTGCCCGACCGCCAGGACGGGCGGGACAGCACCCAGCCGGGCGCGCGCTGGGTCCACGCTCTGCTCGACGCCGGCCGCCTCGACCCCCGGGTGCTGGCGGACCTCTCCGCCGAACTCGAGCGGGGACGCGACGACCTGACCCCGGAGCTCACCGCCCGCCCGGTCTCCCTCGGAACCTCCCCGCGGCAGCTCGAGCTCCGGACCACCGAGCTCCCCCTCACCGACAGCTCGTCGCCGCATCTGTCCTCCCGGACCTCCCGCATCGACCCGGCGACGCTGCCGGTCGAGCTCCGCTTCCTCTCCTCCTGGGAGCGCTACCGCGTCGAGCGCTTCCTCGGCGCCGGCGGCATGGGCACGGTCTACCGCGCCTTCGACCCCTTCCTCGACCGCTGGGTCGCGTTGAAGTTCCTGCACTGGAACGAAACCTCCCAGGTGGGCCGCTTCATCAACGAGGCGCGCTCCCAGGCGCGGGTGGACCACCCCAACGTCTGCCGCGTCTACGAGGTCGGCGAGGTCGAGGAGCGCCCCTACATCGCCATGCAGTACATCGAGGGGCGGAGCCTCTCGGACGTCCGCGACGAGCTGCCGGCCGAGGCCAAGGTGCGGCTGGTGCGAGACGTCGCCCGCGCCGTCCACGCCGCCCACCGGAACGGTCTGATCCACCGCGACCTCAAACCAGGCAACATCCTGGTGGGAACGGATGATTCCGGCGCCCTCCACCCCTTCGTCGTGGACTTCGGCCTCGCCCGCGACCAGGACGAGGACGGCCTCACCCGCAGCGGCATGCTGAGCGGCACCCCGGCCTACCTCTCCCCCGAGCAGGCCCAGGGGCTGCCGCTCGACCGGCGCACCGACGTCTACAGCCTCGGCGTGGTGCTCTACGAAACTCTGGGGGGACGCCCCCCGTTCCTCGCCGCCAACGCCGCCGGCATCCTGGTCCGCCTCGTCCAGGAGGAGGCGGAGCCGTTGCGCAAGCTCCAGCCCCAGGTGCCCCCGGACCTCGAGACGGTGGTCATGAAGTGCCTGGAGAAGGACCCGGCGCAACGCTACGACTCGGCGCGGGCCCTGGCCGAGGATCTCGACCGCTATCTGGAGGGCGAGCCGGTGCACGCCCGTCCCGCGAGCTGGGCCTACCGGCTGGGCAAGAAGGCGCGCAAGAACAAGGCCCTGACCGCCGTCGCCGCCGCCGCCACGATCGCCCTGCTCGTCTTGGGAGGCGTGGCCCTGCGCGCCGAATGGCAGGCGCGGGAGCGGGCCGCCCTCGCCCAGGGCTTCGGCCAGCGGGTCAAAGACCTCGAGTACCGCATCCGCATCGAGGCCTTCCTGGCGCCGCACGACATCCGCGCCCACAAGCAGCAGGTCCGCCGCGAGGCCGAGGCGATCCGCGCCGAGATGGCGCGCCTGGGGCCGCTCGCCGCCGGACCCGGCCACTACGCGCTGGGCAAGGGCTACCTGGCGCTCCACGAGTACGAGACGGCCCTCGATCATCTGGAGCGGGCCTGGCAGGCGGGGCAGCGCACTCCGGAGGTGGCTTCGGCCCTCGGCCGCACCCTCCAGGTCCTCTACCAGAAGGCCCTCTGGGACGCCGCCCGCGAGCAGAACGTGGACGCCCGCCGGGCCGCGCGCGAGGAGAGCGAGCGGACGTTCAGCCGCCCCGCCCTCTCCTACCTGCGGGAGATCCCCGCAGAGGAGACGAGCCGGCAGCCCTACCTCGCCGCGCTCCGCGCCTTCTTCGAGGAGCGCTACCCCGAGGCTCTGGCCAAGGCGCGCGAGGCCTACCGGCGGGACGTCGCGTTCTACGAGGCGGCCCAGCTCGAGGCCGACAGCCTGATGGCCCAGGGAAACCAGGAGGGCTCCGCTGGCCGGTACGAAGAGGCGCTCCGCTTCTATGACCAGGCCGGCGAGACCTTCCGCGCCCTGCTCGCCAACGTGCGCAGCGACGCCGCCCTCTACGCCGCGGACTGCAACCGCCGCATCCTCCGGCTCGACGCCCGGATGGCGGTCGGCGGCCTGTCCGAGGCCGAGGTGCTGGATGCCGCGGCGGCCTGCGACCGGGCCCTCCAGGTGGACCCCGAGCTCGGCGAGGCGTTCACCA
Organism: Thermoanaerobaculia bacterium; assembly: GCA_035628695.1. Taxonomy (GTDB): domain Bacteria; phylum Acidobacteriota; class Thermoanaerobaculia; order Multivoradales; family UBA5704; genus DASPJI01. Next base: position 7,343 of record DASPJI010000025.1, read on the forward strand.
GCAAGGCCCGCCTCTATCAGCGCTGGGGGCAGCACCAGCTCCAGAGCGGCGAGGACCCGACGCCGGCGCTGTCGGACGCCCGCGCCATGGCGGAGCGGGCCATCGCCCTGAACCCCCAGGATGCCCAGGCCTACTCCCACATGGCGGTGGCGATGCGCATCCTCGCCGCCTGGGAGCAGAGCCATGGCCGCGCCCCCGGCTCCCACCTGGAACAGGCCGTCCAGGCCGCGGCCAAGGCGGTGGAGCTGCAGCCCCAGCGGGCCACCTTCCGCAACAACCTCGCGACGATCTATCTGAAGCTCGCCGAGGTCCAGATGGGGAGCGGCCTCGACGCCGGGGCGGCCATCCGCAGCGGCATCGCCAACGCCGATCAGGCGACGCGGCTGGACACCCGTTTCGGCCTCGCCTACATCAATCTGGGGAGCGCCTGGAAGACCATGGCGGAGTACCAGATCTCCCGCGGCGACGATCCGACGGAATCGACCTCCCGCGGCGTCGAGGCCTTCGAGTACGCCATCCGTCTCAACCCCAACTCGGCGCCGGCCTATAACAATCTGGGCAACGCCCATCTCACCCTGGGCGACTATCAGATGGCGCGCGGCGCGGCGGCGCGCCCCTCCCTGGAGCGCGCCATCGCGAGCTATCGCAAAGCGGTCGAGGTCCGGCCGGACTACGAAGTCGCGATCTTCAACCTCGCCTGGACCCAGAGGCTCCTCGCCCTGGACCAGCTCCAGCGCGGCGAGGACCCCGCCCCGAGCCTCGCCGCCGCCCGCGAGACCCTCGGCCGCATCGCCACCGACGCCGACGTCCTGCTGGAGCGCGCCCGCTGTGACGTCATCGCCGCCCGCTGGGCCATGCGCCAGGGCCGCGAATCCGGCCCCCTCCTGCGCCAGGCCTCCTCCACTCTGGAGCAGGCGCGGGACCTCAACCCGCAGCAAGCCGACATCTATATGGAAGGCGCCCTGGCCGCCCGCTACCAGGCCGAGCAGGATCTAAAAAAAGGCGGCCGCCCCGCCGCCGCCGTGCGCGACGGCCTCACCCGCATCGAGAAAGCCCTGGAGATCAACGCCCAGGAAGCGCGCTACCTCGCCGAGCAGGGAGTCCTCCAGACCCTCGCCGCCCGCCTCGAGACCGACCCCGCGAGGCGCAGGCAGGAAGAGAGCCGCGCCGCCGCCACCCTGGGCAAGGCCCTCGAGGCCAATCCCCTGCTGCGAAGGGAGTATGGGCCGTGGCTAGAGGGTGGGCGTATTTGAAATCATCCTTCTGGCATGTCAATCGCACCCTGGCGAGGCGTCAGGCGAACTGGCTACTGTGGCACGAGGTGGGGCGGCGTGGGGCGGGAGCTGGAGGCCGGTCTTCTCAAAGTCTTGTCCTTTCTTCCGGCCCCACACGCTCCATGCAAGCGAGTATCGCCGGGACGGGGGCGACGGTGCTCAGGAACTCTCCCGTTCGGATCGTCAGCACCTTCCAGCCTCGCTCCGGCGCGAAGCTCTCCCGCAACTCCGCCTCGGTCACCTGCCGGGGAACGTTCGGAACGGGGAACGTCACGGCAAACTCGTGCAGATAACACCGCCCGCCTGGACGAAGCACCCGCGCCAGCTCATCCACGAACCGTTCGCACTGCTCAGGATCGAACAGGTGGTAGAACCCGGAGTCGACGACGGCTCCGAAGGTCTGCCCCAGAAGAGAGGGTTGAAGCGCGTCGGCCACTCGGAAGGCGAGGCGGTCAGCGACATCAGCAGGAAGGGCGGCCATCTTCGCACGCGCCTGGGTGATAGCTTCCTCGATGAAATCAATGCCGAGCGTATCGAGCCCGCTTTTGGCGAGATGAATGGCAAGATCTCCCGAGCCACAGCCGACATCCAGCCCGGGGTCTTCCGGGGGGTACTCCGCGAGCAGGCCGGCCATCGCAGGCTGGGGCCCGCCGATGTCCCACGGCGCCGGTCCTCGGTACACCGCTTCGAAAAAGGAGAGGGGATCAGGTCCGAATCGGCTCATAAGTGACGTATCGCCTCGACTCTCCCTGACCAGCCTGCCTCCTCAGACACTTCCCGTCGCGAGTAGCGACTCGAGCCGGTCGAGGTTCTGCTCGTTGGCGGTCGCGCTGAGGGGGCGCATCTTCGCGGCGACCTCGGGGCTCTCGAACTCCTGGACCCAGGCCAGGTGTGTCTTGTCGCCGCGAGACGTCAGTGTCACCGTCAACCTGAACCACGGCTGTACGACGTGCTCGAGCACGATCCTGGTATCTGGCTGAATCTCCCGGAAGACACTCTCGTTGGGGTTGCTGGCACCATTCGGGCCGTGCATCGCAAAGACCCACCGGCCGCCGGGCTTGAAATCGAACTGCTCGAACGTGTTCGTGAAGCCGCTCGGCCCCCACCATTGAGCGAGGCGGTCCGGTTGCTCGAACGCGGCGAATACCTGTCGCGGGTTGGCTGACAATAACCGCTCGGTGCTGACGGCGGCGTTCGGGTTGTTCTCTCGGGACATCGGCAGCTCCTTCGTGGCCCAAACGTTTTGAGGCGAGCCGCCGCTGGAGGCCGGCGGAAGCGGCCGGCCCGCGCGAATGTCAGGCCTCGCTTCTCCGTGCGGCAGTCCCTTGCTTCATGCGAGCACCGATCTGAATTGCCAACCAGGCCATTGGCAGGTAGGCCGCCAGCAGGTCCAGCGCGATGAACCAGGCTGGGGCGGGAATCATGAAGCTCGCCGCCACACCACCGCAAAGGAAGACGACGCCCATCGCGTAAGCGATCCGCGCCTTGTAGCTCGCCGCGATCAGGTACGCAGCGAGCGCGCCAGCGAGGGTACCGACTGCGTGCGCCAGGAACGGCATCACGAAGTGCCGCGGCTCGAAGAGGTGCATGGCTTGGCTGAGGCTCTCGGCGTTGGCCACATCCACGCCGGCCGGCGGAGGAATGAGCGACGGGCTGAGAGTGATGAGCGCCGAGTTGACGATTCCGCCGATGACGATTCCCGCGAGGACGGCAAGCACATTTCGCAGCAGGCTGGTCACGGGCGATTCTCCTGAGAGGCCTAACCTAGGATTCGATGCTCGGCAGAGTCTAGCCTCGGCTTGCTGGCAGCGTCAAACCGATAGAGCCGGCGCGCCGGAGGCACGAGAAAGGCGCTCCGCCTGCTGGCACCTACCCCAGGAGGCGGAGGACTGCTTTCCGCCTCCCTAGTCGGGAGGCCCCCTACGATTCAGTTGTCAAAGAGCAAACGGCAAAGGCTGCCTTCGCCTCCATCTTACCAATAGTACCATCGCGTCGCCCCTGTAGTCTACTGAGCGGAGCGTGCATCGCGTTCTTCCTCTCGATCTCAGATGCTAGCGGCGGATCCGTCAGCTCTTTGACAACCAAAGGGCACCCCCCCGAGCGCGGGGCCGGGGCGGGGCGCCTTACGCTCGCGGGGCATGGCAGGACCGCAATGCCGCGCGGAGGAGCGACTCGGCTCCACGCCGCACCGGCCCGGGCTCCTCCACCGCCGGCTATCCGGTCCGCGGCGACGATCCAGGGATCACTACGGATCACAAACCAGGGTGAAACGACCGCCGGGGAAGCCGGGGAGATCATTCTCCCCTCAGGGGGAGTGATCCGGGGAGCGCGGGGAATCACTCTACCCGGGCTCCGGAACACAAACCGGGCTCCCGGAGGGGTCCGGGAACACGGGGGAATGATCCACGCGAGTGGAGGGATCATTCCCCGAGCAGGAAGAGTGACTCGGGCCCGGGGGAGAATGGTGCACCCGCGAGGGATTGTGATCCCGGAAGGCCCGGTTGTGTTCCAGGAGTGCTCCGTTGTGACCCGGGAACACTCCCTTGTGACCCTCTCAGGCGTGGGCGAACGCGCCGGCCATCTGCGCGCAGGACTCCGCGCAGCGCTGACAGGCCTCGGCGCACTGCTGCATCTCCGGGTCGCTGCCCAGCCGCCGGCAGTCGTCGGCGCAGCGCTGGCAGACCTCGGAGCAGGCGCGGCAGGTCTCGGTGTGCAGCTCGGAGCCTCGGATCATGAAGTTGGCGCTGGTCTCACAGATCTCGGCACAGTCGAGCAGCAGCCGGATGTGAGACGGCTCGGCATGCGGGCCGCCCTTCTCCAGGCAATGCGCGACATTCTGCAGGCAGACCCCGTGACACTCCTGGCAGTTCTCGATACAGCGCTCCATCTCCTGGGTTTGATGTGGCATGGATGCACCTCCTTGGGGTTGGACTGCTTCACCACAGTCGGAGTGGGGACCTGCGGAGGCGGGCTCGCGCGGCGGGCCCGTTTCCGTCGAATCTCAGATCGGAAAGGCGTGCAGAGAGCTTGCCAGCGGCGCGGTCCGTCGCCCCCAGTCAGGCGCGAAGACCCGCATCCAGCATGGAATAGAGCGCCTCCAGCCGACTACGGCCGGGGCCGCGAGCAGGCCACCGCCCCACGACTTCGCGAACCTCCGGCGAGGCATGCTCGACCGCCCACCGGATCTCCTCGTCGCCGACGCCGGTATCGCCGTCCGCCGCGATCTCTCGGGCACGCGCCGCGTACACGGCAGGTCCTAAAATATGCTTCGCCTGGTCGAGGGTCGGCAACGGGTGGGTATAAGCGACCGCCGCCGCCAGGCCCGCAGCGCGAGCGGCGGCCGTGGCAGCCGGATCGCCAACCTCGCGTGCGGCCGCGTGAGCCGCCAAGCCAGCGAGCGTAGCTTCGCCGTTCGCCTCTCCCCACGCGCGAAGATCCGGATGCCGGCGATGGCCTCGCGTGGACGTGTGTCGGCAGGAGCCTTCACCTCAAACAGTGGCAGTACCCGCTCGGCACAATCGGCAGCCCAGAATCCAACAAGCCGGAGGTCGTCCTGGCTCAACATCATTCTACGTAGCCCGCGATCCGTGGCGTCCGGTGCAGCGCTCAGGCCTGGCATCTACCCCATCTTTGCAGGTAAATTTCCATCAACAGGAGTAGCCGACAAAATGAATGGGTAGTCCTCTGTTCCGACCTCCTTGAATAAACGCAAGATGAGCTCAAGCGGCTCATCGGGGAAGGTGGACACCTCAAACAGTAGGTCCAGGACGACACTTTCCCAGCCGCCGGGGAAAATTGACGAAAGTCTTGGCAAATTGCAAACCGACACTCCATTAGGCTGCATGACACAGGATCTTGCACCCCTGGCTCCAATAACTGCGGAAGGCACCACGACGGCCAAGTCAAACGTTTCACCATCGACCATCCTAGTCGCAGGGTTATGCATGCCAATCGTCAGCCTCAATTCGGAGGGCCTCCCTCGCCAAACCATGACTGGGGCAGTGACTAGTGGTCTCCCAGCCAGTGGTACTCCATTTGCAAAGAAATCGAAACCCCAATCCACCTTAGCAAGAGACTGCTTCGGATTCTCAATGCACCAACGCACTCTAGCCTCCAACCGCGACTTCAGCACAGCAATCTTGCCACCATAAACTATATGAGGGTAGTGCTTTAAGTCGAAGGGGATGTCATCAGAACTCTGCGTAAGCAGAATGACCTACTTATTAAGCGCATGAGCATAACCAACCTCATAGAAGACATTGGGGTTTCGCCCCGTCATCTCTGCAATGATGACATCCGCCTTTGCAATTTGATTGTAGACCCTCGCCAAGATACTCTCAACAAATATCTGCTCGTCGACTCTCTCGCAGTATGCGCCTGCATCCTTACAGGCCGGTTTGATTCCAGCCTCGTATACATCATCAAAGCTCTCATCAAAAGGCATCAACACGAAAACAAACGATTTAGGCTTAGTATCTTCCATGAGCTATTCCGCTTGCCTATTGAGCTACTGCGGCTCGCCCAACGAACTTGAGTGGACTGGCACCGCCTCCTTGCTCCTCAGCATCGCAGCTTCCCTAATCAACTCCTTCAGGGAGCCAGCAAGGCGCCTAAGGTCGTGCTTGAGATCCCATGCAATTCTAGATGCGGCTCCATCGTTCTCCTCCGGACTAAAGACATCTCCTTTCGGGGCCCACTTCATCTTCCTTATGCGGCAAGAGATCAACTCAATGTCATTCTTTATGCTCTCCATTAAGTCCCCCTCCATCGGCAGCAGCACGTTAGCTAGATCAGAGAGCTGTCGCTCCAGATCTTGCCTTTCAATCTCGTTGCAGACGACAGACTGAAGTCGGTCTATGAATCTTACAGCTCTAGAACCCTCGTAAAAGCCGTCTAAAAAGCCCTCAATCCAAGCACTCAGACCTCGCACAGTACCCTCAGCAACGAGCAATAGGCGAAGATTGGCAATTGAAAAACTAAGGCCACCCGCTTGGACGGAGATCTTCTTAATCCCGAGCGCCTGCAGGAGCTCATTGAAAGCCTGGAAAAAGCGTTCACTATGATTCCATTCCAGGAAATTGGCATACTTCAGATGTGATATACCTGGCGGCAGCGTCAAATCTTCGATTAGAATCGGCAGGATTCTTAGCTTCTCCTCCCCCATAGCTCGGAATTTGGCAATACTAAGCTCCTCTTGCACCCACCTAGATTTGAGAGAATGTGAGGATATGATATAAGCGAGATGTGTCGCTTCTGATATACCGCGCTCAATGGACAACCTGATATCATCTCCTACTCGGATGTCTCGATCGTCAAGAAACGTCTCCACCCCCTCAAGGCTCAAAGCCTCATAAAGACGTACAACAAACTTCTTATCCCTACTGGAATGCGACAGGAAAACTTTCATGGCAGCCCCAAAGTGACGGATGTTCCCCCGGCTTCCATACGGCCATATAGATGGCCTATAACCGCATGGAGGATCCAAGTTACTTTAAGCAATCCTCCTCACATAGAAAGCACTTACGGAAGTCTAGCCCCGCGAAGCGCTGGTGTCAAAAGGATAGAGAGCTGACGATACGGAGGTGTTCGGGTACCCGGCTAGCGGAGGAGGAGTGGCTGCGGCGCCCCCCCGCGAGGCTCAGGCACGAAAGAGGCTTTCCGCCCGCTTGACACCCGCTCCCACTCCGCCTACAATACAGACACTGGAACACCCCGAGAGAAAACCACGATCCCCTTAGCCGTTCCAAAGATCGTGGGCTCCGGAGAGTTCCGGCAGTTGGCTGTAGGCGCGCAAGCGTGCGGCGGCAATGATGCCGAAGCGGCCCGGAGGTGAGCTGGTACCTCGACCCCCGAGCCTGACCGCACATACCCCGATAGGAGGGACTATGCGCAGCTTCACCCATAGTACATCCGCCCCCCACCCCAACGTCTTCACCACCGAATTCCTCGCCCGCCTCGGCGAACGGGACGAGCCGCCCACGGCCGGCGAGGCCGATGTCGCCGGGCCGTGGCGGGTCGAAGCCATCCCGGGACATGGCTTCGGCCTGTTCCGGCTGGGCGAGACCCTGGCCCGCGGCTTCGCCCCGGTGGCAATCTACCCCTCCCGCTGGCTGGCCCTCGTCATGGCGGCCATCCTCCCCGGCACCGGCCGGGACCCGCTGCTCCGCATCGAGAAGACGCCCAACGCCGACGGGGTCTATCCCCTCGTCCTCCCCAGCCGGGACGGCGCGGAGCAGGTCGGCGAGCTCCAGCTCTTCGACGAGGCGGCGGTCGACGCCATGAATGTGGTGATCCACCTTCTCCAGGCGCCGGAGTCCCTGGCGTTCGTACTGGAGGCGGCCGGCGCCGTCGCCCTCGAGCGCTGCGGCGCCATCCTCGACGAGCGGACGTCCGAGTAGCCCTGCCCTGAGGCGCCCCCAGGCTGGGGGCGCCTCGCCCTACCTCCTGCTCCACCCCATCATCAACCCAGTCATCCAACGAGCCATTATGGTAGGATGTTGCTCGCGAGGAGTGGCCCTGTTGCACCGTGAAGGTCGATTCCTCCGGCTCTTTGACAACTGACGTACACGTCCAGAGCGCGGCCGCCGTGAGGCGGAGCGGCGGGCCGCGCTCCTCAGACGTGGTGTGCCCTCCCTACGACGCCGGCTTCTCCGGCACCGCCGGTGGAGGGATCCGGAAGTGCATGCCGCGGATGAACATCCAGGTGCCGTCCCTCTCCCGGCGCCAGACCTGGAGGTCCTTCATCTGCCGGGACGACTGGCGGCCCGTGGCGACCTCCGTCGTGGTCGTGTCCCACATCACCCGGATGATCCCCAGGTCGCCGGAGACCAGGATCTCCTCGATGGTCGGCGAGGTCTTCTCCACGACGTTCTTGCGGTCACGCAGCCCGGCGTAGACCTTGGCGAGCGTCTCGTAGCCCATGTCCGGCACGCCGGGATAGCTGAGGACGACATCGCGGGCATACGGGGCGATGATCGCGTCGGGATCCACGTTGTTGAAGGCTTCGCCCGACTTGCGGATCTTCTCGCGCAGGATGGCAACGTCCCGCTCCGTCGACGAATCGGCCTGTACGGCGCTCGCCTCCGGCTGCTTCGGCTTGACGCCCGAGACGTGCGAGGCCACGGCCCTCCACGTTCCATCGCGCTTCACCAGCACGTTGCTGGACTGGTACTCGGTGACGGAGCCCTCGTCGCGGATGGTGCCGGTGCCGCCCACGATGGCGGTGCCGTTCTCGAAGATGTCCAGCCGGGTAATCTCGAAGGTGAGCGAGTCATAACCCGGCTTGTTGTTGCGGACCCAGTCGAGCTCCTGGGCCTTGGTGCTCTTGTTGCCGTCCGCGTCGACCATCTGGAACTCGTCGGCGAGGATGCGGCCGAGCAGCGCGACGTCCTGCTCCTTGTAGGCCTTCGGCCAGTCCACCTCCTTCAGCCGCCGCAGGGCCCTCTCGTCGTCGGATTGCGCGTGGCCGCAGGCCGGGGTCAGCCCCGCCAGGGCGAGCGCGAGGACGGCAACCGGCAGCAGGCTCTTCATCCGTCGTGACATGGAAACCTCCTCTGGATGGCTGCTCTTATAGCAGCCCCGGCGCCGGGGGCGCTCACGGCCATTCGGGATTTTTCACATTCTTTACAGCGGCTCCGTTGTATCCTTCGCCCCATCGACCATGGAGGCCGCCTCATGACCTTTGTCTCGGAACTGGAACCGACACCGCTCTGGAAGCACTTCGACGCCATCCTCGCCACGCCTCGCCCCTCGAAGAAGGAAGAGGCGATGCGGCGCTACGTCCTCGACCTGGCCCGGCGCAAAGGCTTCAACGTCCGCGAGGACGCCACCGGCAACCTGGTGGTCGAGAAACCGGCCTCTCCCGGCCGGGAGGGGGCGCCGGTCGTCGTGCTCCAGGGGCACCTCGACATGGTGACGGAGAAGAACGCCGGGGTCGCCCACGACTTCGAGCGCGACCCCATCGTCCCCCGGCGGGAGGACGGCTGGGTCAAGGCCACGGACACGACGCTCGGGGCGGACAACGGCATCGGCGTCGCCGCCATCCTCGCCATCCTGGAGGCGGACGACCTGGTCCACGGCCCGCTGGAGCTGCTGTTCACGGTGGACGAGGAGACCGGCCTCACCGGGGTGGTCGACCTCGACGCAAACGCCATCGCGCTGCGCGGGCGGCGGCTGCTCAACCTGGACTCCGAGGAGGAGGGGGCGGTGACCATCGGCTGCGCCGGCGGCGCGCTCACCAAGATGATCCTCCAGGCCGAGACCGCGACGGTCCCCGTAGGCTCCGAAGCGATCGAGGTGCGGCTCGCCGGGCTCAAGGGGGGCCACTCGGGCATGGAGATCCACCTCCAGCGCGGCAACGCCGTCCAGCTCCTGGCCCGCGCCCTTCACGCCGCTTCCCTGGACGGCCCGGTCCACCTCGCTTCGTTTCAGGGGGGCAACAAGCACAACGCTCTGGCCCGCGAGGCCATGGCCCGGGTGGTGCTGCCCGCCGGCGGGCGCGCCGCCTTCACCGCGGCCATGGAGCGGGAGGCCGCCGCCATCCGCGACGAATTCCGTGCCGTCGAGCCGGACCTCCGGCTCGAGGTCTCCGGCGGCGCCGCCCCCGAGAAGGTCTGGAGCGAGGCTTTCGGACGGAAGCTCCTGCTCCTCCTCACCTCCCTGCCTCACGGCGTGCTGGCGATGAGCCAGGACATCCCGGGACTGGTCGAGACGAGCGTCAACCTCGCCGCCGTCTCCGAAGACAACGGTGAGGTGCACGTCCTGCTGAGCGTCCGCAGCTCCGTCGCCTCCGCCCTGCTCGCCAGCCGCTACCGGCTGCGCGCCTTCGCCGAGATGGCCGGAGCGCGCGTCGAGGAGAACCCGGGCTATCCCGCCTGGAAGCCGAATGTGGGCTCTCCCCTGCTCGGAGTGTTCCGCGAGGTCCACAAGCGGGTGCAGGGGGGTGACCCCGAGCTGAAGGCGATCCACGCCGGCCTCGAGTGCGGTGTCCTGGGTGACAAGTTCCCCGGCATGGACATGATCTCCTTCGGCCCGGTGATCGAAGGCGCCCACTCCCCGGACGAGCGGGTGCACGTCGAGTCGGTGGGACGCTTCTATCGGCTGCTCACCGAGTTGCTCGAAGAGCTGGCGCGCGGCTGAGGGGAACGGCGGCCGGGAATCGTTTCAGAGCGCAGTGACCACCGAGGCTGATCCTCGAAGGGTTTTGAAAATAAAACTGACTCTGAAACGGAGACCTGAAAAATGTCCAAGACGACTCTCTATAAGTCGATTTTCTGTGCCGCCCTGCTCCTCGCCCTCAACATCGCGCCCGCGCTGGCTCTGCCCGCGGCCGGCAAGCCGGCTCCCCGGCAGCAGCAGACCGCCGAGCACGAGCAGAACGCCCAGCACGAGATGTCCGACGCTGCCAAGATCGCGTTCACCCAGGCGTGGTCGGCCCGCAAGGCCGCAGAGGCCGGGAAGCCGGCCAACTCGTCCCGTAAGCCGGTGACCCAGAAGGCGAAGCCGGTTTCCTGCGAGGAGAGCTGGTTCTTCAACTGGACCAAGTGCTGCTCCGAGTGGGGTTGCTGCACCTGGTACGGCGACGGCAACGGCCCGGTCTGCATCTGAGCGCTCGCCGCCCAGAGCACCGCAAGGCGGAGGGCCTGCCGGCCCTCCGCCTCCAACTCACTCGGCACGCGTCAATCTCAAGGGGAGTCGAGGAACTCCTCGATCAGCCGCGCCGTCAGCTCGGGATAGTGAGTTTCCTTCTGCGTCATTACGGCTTCGCCGAGATAGTCGCCGTGCCCGCCGGGCAGGATCAGCAGGCGCGCGGCCGGAATCAGGCGGGTCAGCTCGACGGCATGCTCGGGCTTCACCACGTCCTGATCTCCCACAAGGATCAGAGTCGGCGCGCGGACCGAGCGGACCAGCTCGTCCGGTACGTCCTTGAAATTCCGCATCCTGGCCGCGTCCTTGTCGTGCATGGTCTTGAGCTTCTCCGCGTCCGGGTTCACCCGCAGGAAAGCGTCCTTGAGCGGCTGCGGCATGTTCGAGAAGTCCGCCTGCTTCATGAACTCCCAGAGCTGCGGCTGAGCACCATCTTTCCTGGTCATCGCTGACGCGAAGACCTGCTTTCGTACCAGTTGCGGATGCCGGATGGCGACCTGAAGAGCGATGCTGGCGCCGTTGCTGAACCCGAAGAGATCCGCCTTGTCGACTTTCAGGTGACGAAGGAGGGCCGCGACGTCATCCGCGGAGGCCTCGAAGGTGACGGGCGCGTCGCGGTCCGTCGTGCGGCCATGCCCCTGCTCCTCCACCGCGATGACCCTGCGGCTGCCGGCGAAGACCGGGAGCACCTTGCTGAACGTGACATCGATCGTGGACCCGCCGCCGTGAAGCAGGACGAGCGGAACGCCGTCACGGCGGCCATGCACCTCGTAATACATCTGGATGCCGTTGACCGGCGCATGGCCGCTCTCGAGCGGCTTCGATGGGTTGGCTGACATCGTCTCTCCCACTTCCATGGCGCCAGCGGATGCGCTGCCGGCGGTCACCAGCAGCATCGCCAGCACGAGCACGAACGTACACCTCATGGATGCATTGCTCACGTGACGATGACCGAGATTTCAAAAGGCAACCTCAGCGCCCGTACGATCTCGAATGCTTCCGGATTCAGGTCGAACCCTGCGTACCCGCAGTTGGAGCGGTACCCGCAGAAGACGTCGACTCGAACGCCGGCGGCGATCAACGATTCGAAGTAGGCTTGATGTGGCTTCACCTGTTCCCACAGCCAGAACAGGTGCTCGGTCATCGAGGTCTCTTTCGAAAGAGGCGACTTGAGCCCCCATACGTCCCTGGTCCAACGGCGCCCTGACTTCTCGTTGGCTAGGTCGCCTCGAAGATGAACATGCGAAGGCCGGAGCCCGGTCATCCGCTCGATCTCTTCGTGGCGTTCGGGAGCATCCAGCACTCTGAGGCTGGCAGAGAAGGCAAAGTAGTACTCGTAGTCTTCTGTTGACTCTTCGGCATCCATGCTCTCTACTCCTCCGACACCGCGAGCTCGGCTTCCCACAGCCCTTCGTAACAGAGCACGCGCCCGTAGGCGTCCGTGTCGAGCCGCGCCGTGAAGAGATCGCCATCGACCTGTGCCTTATAACGATAGACCCGCTCCGCCTCACGCGTGTACATCTGCTCCAGCGGCTCGAGCCGCAGCTCGGGAAAACGGAGCCACGCGCTCCGCACCGGCGCGGTCTCGCCGACCACGAGCGAAAGGCGCCGGATGGGCAGCGTGTTGGTGGCCGGCGTGAACCCGAGGTCGACGTCGAGCGCGCCGGTGAGCCCGGGGAGCGCCTGGCCGTCGCGCGTCCAGTGGCCCTCGCCATCGGCGGCCAGAGCGAACCGGACAGGGCGGCCCCCCATCTCGCCCTCGATCAAGGCGGAGCGGGTGCGCCACTCGGGATCGCATTCGATGCAGTAGCGGAGCCGGGCGGGAACGCCTTCCTCTTCGACGTCCAGTTGACCCGTGAGGCACCAACCATCGGGCGACCGCTCGACGCGAGCGTCCTCGCGGCCAGGCACATCCAGGCGCCGCCAGCGCATGTGCGATTCGGATGGAAACGGGCTCAGCGTCATCTTGGCCTCTCGGCGTGCGGCGTCAAGAATATATCCCGCGCCACCCTTTCCGGGGGGCGGGCCTCAGCGCAGGGTGACTGTCGGGTTGCGGACGAAACGGGCGCGGTAGGGCAGGCGGTCGTTCAGGGCGACGAGAAGACGGAAGAGGCGCGGGTGCTGGGTCCAGAGCAGCTTCCAGCGCAGGCGCAGGCCGCGGCGGCGCAGGCGGCCGAAGTGGTTGACGGCGTCCAGGGCGCGGCGCGCCCCTTCCCAGTCGCGCGCCGAGCAGGCCCGGACGTAGTCGTCCAGCGAGGTGAAGAAGAAGCGCGGCGCGATCGCGTCCGGGACGTAGTAGCGGAACATGCGCGTGTCGTCGGGCAGCATCGCCGCGAGCTTCGCCGCGTACCTCATGCGGCTGTCGATGAAGCGGCGCGACGCCGAGGAGCCGGTCGAATGGATCCGGAAACGCAGCAGCGGACGGTCCACGAAGACGTGCTCCCAGCCGAGCCGGAAAAAGCGCACGAACAGGTCGTCGTCCTCATAGCCGGAGAGCTCCTCGTCGAAGCCACCCGCCTGCTCGAACGCGGCACGGCGGACGATGCTCGCCGAAGGGAGCACCATGAGATCACCGGCCACGCATTCGAAAATCGTCCGCTTGGGATGCCTCATCCCCGCCGCGCGCAGGAACGCACGGGTCACCAGGTGGCCGTCGAAGTCCATCTCGTCGAAGTCGCAGTAGACCCAACCCACGGCCGGGTCGTCCTCGAGCGGCGGGATCAATTGCTCGAGATGCTGGGGATGCCACTGGTCGTCCTGGTCGAGGAAGGCCAGGTACTCCCCCTCCGCCTGGCGCGCCGCGAGGTTGCGCGCCGCCGACTGCCCGGCGTTCTCCTGCCGCAGCACGCGGATCGGGAAGGGAGCTGGCGGCAAGCCCTCCAGCTCGGCGAGCGAGCCGTCGGTCGAGCCGTCGTCCACCACGATCAGCTCGCAGGGAGGCAGAGTCTGCGCGGCCACGCTGCGGACGGCGTCGCGCAGGTAGCGGCGACCGTTGAAGACCGGCAGGATGGCGGAGACGCCCGGCATCAGGGGGAGCCTCCGGGGCTGACCGGACGGAGGCCCGCGACCGGATACTGCCGCGAGCGCGTCTCGCTCTCCCCCGTCGCCAGCGGCCAGGCCACGGCGCCGGGTTGGACCTCGGCCACCTTGCGCGCCAGGATCTCGGACGTCGCGTAGGCCGGGACGGTGGGCATGTCGAGGAAGCCCTCGCGCCATTCCGGGCCGGGGATGATCGCCGCCGGCCCGGAGTCGCGGGCGTCCAGGATCTCGAAGCCGTTCTCCGGCCCGAACAGCACGCGCAGACCCTCGGCCGAGATGCGCCAGAAGTCGTTGGGCTGCGCGTGGGCCGGCCAGGCTCCCGGTGCCTGGTGATAGACCAGCCCGCCGGGCTTGAGCACGCGGTTGATCTCGGCCGCCAGCAGCCAGGGCGCCTGGAGGTGTTCGAGGACCGAGGCGGAGAGCACCGCGTCCACCGAGCCCGCGCGGAGGAACGTGCTCAAGCGGTGAGCGTCGCCCACCACGTCGACTTTGAGGCCGGGGTGGATGTCGAGCCCGATCACGCGCCCCTGCAGCAGATGGCGGCGCGGGATCGGCTCCGTGCCGCTCGGCGTGCGTGCCCCGATCTGGAGCAGCCGGCTGTCACGCCCGCCGCGGGCGTTGACGAGCTCGGCCAGGCGCCGCAGCAGCGGCGACTCCCCGAGGTCGAAGTCGTCGGACCGCGGCCAGGGCGGGAGCGGACCTTCGGGGAGACGGAGTGGGAAGCTCGCGGCGCCGCCGTCGGTCTCCAGGGTCAGGACCACAGGATGGCCCGGCGGGCAGGCGAGGTACACGGCGAAGCCGCCATGGCGGACGTGCTCGTGCTCGGGATAGTGATTGAGCAGGTCGGGGCGGTCGGTAAAGGCCTCCACCCGCGCGGACCGGCCGGCCGATTCGACCCGCAGGGCGCGCACCCGGTGCTCGTAGG
>DASPJI010000026.1:0-9820 GCA_035628695.1 Thermoanaerobaculia bacterium
GGCGTTCAGCGGCTTCGTCTTCCTCGGCGGCCCGGGGCTGACCTACCGGATCGGCCTCACCTCCCTCTTCATCAACCTGTCCATCGGCTTCACCGCGGCCCTCCTGGGCTGGACCGTAGCCAAGCGGCTGCGCCTGCTCACCGAGGTGCGGGAGGTTTACACCATCCCTGACGCCGTCCTCGTCCGCTATGGCAGCCGGGCGGCTTCGGGCGCGGCGGCGGTGGCGATCCTGGTGGGGACCGTGGGCTATCTCGGGACGCAGCTCCTGGCACTGGGGAGGCTGCTGGAGCCGGTGCTGGGGCTGCGCGAGCTGGCGGGGGAGCAGAGCCTCCTGGTGGGGGTGGGGATCGGCCTTGCTGTCCTTCTCTTCTACAGCGTGGCCGGAGGCATGGTGGCCGGCGTCTACACCGACCTGTTCCAGGGGACGCTGATGATCCTCGCCGCCTGCGCCGTCTTTTACTACGCGATGAGCGCGGGAGGGGGGCTCGAAACCATGGCGGCGAGCATCGCGGGCTCCGAGCGCTTCGGACGGCAGTTCCTGGAGCCCTTCGGCCGCACGCCGGTCCTCACTGCGGTCGGCTTCTGGTTCGTCTTCGGCATCGGTGTCCTCGGCCAGCCGCACATGCTCCATAAGTTCTTCATGCTGCGTGACCCGCGGCACCTCCGCTGGCTGCCGGTCACCCTCGGCGGCTCCCAGATCCTCTGCCTGCTGATCTGGTTCGGCATCGGCCTGGCGGTTCCGGCGCTGGTCGCCCAGGGGAAGCTGCCGCCGCTGGAGCAGCCGGACGATGCCGCGCCGGTCTTCCTCCTCCTTTTCGCGCCGGAGGTGGTGACAGGGCTTGCGGTGGCTGGCATCCTCGCGGCCATCATGTCCACGGCCGACTCCTTCATGAACATCGGCGCGGCCGTCCTGGTACGCGACCTGCCGCGGGCTCTCGGACGCCGGGTCGGTGACGAGATGCTGTGGGGCCGGGTGGCGACGCTGGGCGTGAGCCTCGCCGCGGCCGGGTTGGCCTTCGCCTACGGTGACCTCATCGCCCTGCTGGGGACCTTCTCTTTCGGCACGCTCGGAGCCGCGCTTGCCCCCGCACTCGCCGTGGGGCTCAACTGGAAGCGGGTCACCGCCGGCGCGGCCACGGCCTCCATTGTCACTGGGACGGTGCTCAATCTGACGCTGGAGTTTCTGGGGCGCCAGACCTTTTTCCCCTCCCTCCCCAAGCCGCCGCTGCCTCCGGGGGTCTTGCCGACGGCGGTGTCGCTGGCGGCCTCGTTCACGATCCTGCTGGCGGTGAGCTGGTGGACGGGGCGCCGGAGCACCCCGTCCCTGCCGGAAGATGTGGCGACGGTGATGGAGATCTGAGAATCAGGCGCCGACCTTGAACTCGACGCCCTGCGCCAACGGGAGCTCGGTGCTCCAATTGATGGTGCAGGTCTGGCGGCGCATGTAGGCCTTCCAGGAGTCGGAGCCGGCCTCACGGCCGCCGCCGGTCTCCTTCTCGCCGCCGAACGCGCCACCGATCTCGGCGCCCGAGGTACCGATGTTGACGTTGGCGATGCCGCAGTCGCTGCCAGTGGACGCCAGGAAGCGCTCGGCGCTCCGCATGTTCAGGGTGAAGATCGCCGACGACAGTCCCTGCGGCACGTCGTTGTGCAGACGGATGGCCTCGTCCAATTCGTCGAACTCGAAGACGTAGAGGATCGGTGCGAAGGTCTCCTCGCAGGTGATCGGCATGCCGCCCTTGGCCTCGACCAGGGTGGGCTCCACGAAGAAGCCCGGCTGATCGATCCGCTTGCCGCCGTACAGGACCTTGCCCCCCTCGGCCTTCACCTGCTCCAGGGCCCGCATCATGTTGTCCACCGCGTTCTGATCGATGAGGGGGCCCATGAGCGTCCCGGTCTCCAGGGGATCGCCGATAGAGATGGAGCCGTAGGCCTGCACCAAGCGCCGTTTCATCTCAGCGGCGATGCCGCGCTGGAGGAAGAGGCGCCGCGTCGTGGTGCAGCGCTGGCCGGCGGTGCCGACGGCGGCGAAGAGCACGGCGCGCAGGGCGAGGTCCAGGTCGGCGTCGTCCATCACCAGGATGCCATTGTTGCCCCCCAGCTCGAGGAGCGTCCGGCCGAGGCGGTCGGCGACCACCTTGCCCACCTCGCGGCCCATGCGGCCCGAGCCGGTGGCGGAGATCAGCGGGAACCGGCGGTCGGCCACCAGCCGCTCGCCGACGCCGGTGCGGCCGCCGAGGATCAGGTTGAAGATCGGCGGCGCGGAGTTGGCGCGCAGCACCCGCTCGGCGATCCGGGTGGTCGCGACTGCGGTCAGGGGGGTCAGGTGGGAGGGCTTCCAGATCATGGAGTCGCCGCAGACCGCCGCTACCAGGGCATTCCAGGCCCAGACCGCCACGGGGAAGTTGAAAGCCGTGATGATGCCCACCGGCCCCAGCGGGTGCCACTGCTCGTACATGCGGTGCTTCGGGCGCTCCGAGTGCATGGAGAGGCCGTAGAGCTGGCGCGACATGCCGACCGCCAGGTCGGCCATGTCGATCATCTCCTGCACCTCTCCGCGGCCTTCCGAGAGGACCTTGCCGGTCTCGAGGCTCACCAGGACGCCCAGCTCCTCCTTGTGGCGCCGCAGCTCCTCGCCGAGCTGGCGGACGACCTCGCCGCGGCGCGGGGCCGGCCAGGTCTGCCACTCCCGGAAGGCCTCCACGGTGGCGGCGGACACCTTCTCATAGTCCTGCTCGGTGCCCATGCGGACCGCCGCGATGGGCTCGCCGGTGGCGGGATTGATGGACTCGACCCTCTCCCCCGATCCGCGGAGCCAGGTGCCGTCGAAGGCGCCGGGGTTCTCCGCCTCCAGGCCGAGGGAATCGAGGATCTGGGTGATGCTGCTCTCTGTATCGACGGTCATCGGATGTCTCCTGGAACGTACGGGTGCGGGTACTGCGGGAGGACCCAAGGATATCGCAATCGGCCCCCTTACAATCCGTGGATGCGTATAGTGCGCTCGGCCCGGTTCGTGCCACCCCTCCTCCTCGCCCTCTTCGGCGGCTGGTGCGGCACCTTCGGCTGGGGGGCGACCTTCCTGGGCTGGGCAACCGCCATCGCCGCCGTCCTGGGCACGCTGCTCGCCGTGGGGGCTCCCTGGCGCGATTCCCTGAGCCTGGGGACCGCCGGCCGCTGGCTGCCGCCGGCGCTCTGGGTGACGATGGCGGCGAGCGCCTGGGCCTCGCCCGTGCCCCGGGCCGGGCTGACCGGGGTCGTATTGCTCCCCGCCTTCCTCTGGCTGCCGGCCGCGGTGGAGCACTGCTGGAGCGCCGAGGACGACCGGCGGCAGGGACTGCGGGCGGTGGCTGCCGTGGTGACGGGCATGTCCCTGTGGGCCCTGGTGGACCTTGCCCTCCTGGGAGCCTCCCGGGAGACGTGGCGGGCGATCATGCCGCTGGGGCACCACAATCTGCTGGCGACCTGGATGGTAATTCTACTCCCTCTGGCGGGCCTCTCCGCCCGCGAGAGGGGACTCTGGCGCGCTCTGGCTTTCACGGCTTGCCTGCTGGGAGTGGCGGTGGTCCTCGCGACCCGCTCCCTGGCCGGCTCCCTAGCGCTGACGGCCGAGGTCTGCCTGATTCTGGGAGGAATGCTCCACCGTCTCTCCGGTTCCACGGGCCGGCGCCTGCGGCTCGCAGGGGCGCTCTTGGCCCTCCTGATGCTCGTGGTGGCCCTGGTCCAGGTCCCACGGGTGAAGGAGATCCTCAAGGGGAACGATCTGTCGGTGCGGGCGCGGACCGTCTACTACGCGGCGGCCTGGGAGGGGTTCCTCGCCCGGCCCGTCCTCGGCTGGGGGCCCGGTTCCGCCGCCTGGACCGCCGCCTCCTTCCTCGATCCGGCTCCGGGAGTGAGGCCCTGGGGAGAGGCCGTGGGGGAGCTTCACTCCCTTCCCTTACAGGTCGCCTATGAATCCGGGGCCACGGGGCTCCTGCTGGCGCTGGCGGTGGCGGGCCTCTTCGGCTGGCGCCGGCTGGCTCGAAGAGGGGAGGCCCGCGATCCGATGCTCGTCGCCGCCGGCCTGCTGGGGCTCCTCGGAGCCGCCGTGGCATCCCTGGGTAGCGGCGCCCTGGCCGTGACGGCGCTCCCCTTGGCCGCCGCCGTCGCGGCCGGAGCTGCTTTGGCGGGAGGAGAGGTGAATGCCAGGGGGAGCACGCTCCCCTCCCGTATCTACGCGGTGGCGGCCGGGATGGTCCTCCTTCCTGCGGCCCTGGCCCTGAGCCACTACGACCGGGCGCTCGCTCATGGCACCGCCGGTCGTCAGGGGGAGGCTCGGTGGGAGCTGACCCAGGCGGTGCGGCTCGATCCCTCCTTCCCTCTCTACCGCATGCGCCTTGCGCTGCTCCAGGAAGGGGCCGCCGCCGCCCGGCTCGCCCTCCAGGCCGCCCAAGACAGCCACGCCGTCCCCGTTCTCTGGCTGATCGCCGGACTGGACGGATACCGCGCGGGAGAGCCCTCGGCCCGGGAGGCGCTGAGCCGGGCGTGTAATCTCGATCCGCTGGGAGGCTTCGCCCCCTTCTACCTCATGCTCTCCGCTCCCGAGTCCCCGCAGGCTCCGGCGTACGGAGCCCACGCGCTGCTGGCCGAGCCCCGGCTGGCGGCCGCGGTGTTCTTGGAGAGGCAGGAGGAACTCTTTCAACGCACCCTCCATGAGGCCCAAGCCTGGCCCGGCCTGTCGCCCTCCTGGCGCGAGGCGCTGCCGGTCAATTCTCCCGCGGCGGCCGAGCGCACAGGGGAGCGGGCCTGGCTAGGCCTTGGCCTCGACACGACTCCATCCCTGGCACTCTCCCTCCATACCTTCAGGCGCCGTCCCTGGCCCACCTGGTGGGAGGTCGTGGAAGTCCACCGCCTCCCGGCCGAGCGCCTGCAGCTCCTGCCCCCTGCATTCAGTGACATCGGGCAGGCAGCCCCCCGCTCCTGCTCACCTCTTTGACCGTCGTCGGACCACCCGATGCACACCGCCTGAGCACCCTGCCGATCTCCACAGCCGCTGTGGAAAACCCTGCGGGAAAACCCCCTCCGGAGGCAGGAAACACGCTGTGGGATAGTCATTTGGTCCTCTTTGAACAGATTTCTGTGCAATCGAGATAAGTAGTTTGAAATCAGTGACTTGAAAAATCTTTCTGCGCCTTGGGCGAGGCTCTTTGCCAAAAGGAAACGCCCTGTTGCAGGTTTTCCACAGTTTGCGCTTCTTCCTGTGGAGAGCGCAAGTGGAACGGCTCCCGCGGGAGGCTTCGTGCCTCCCCGGAAGGGTGTCTCGAGAGAGTGGGCTGGAGCGGTTTAGAAGACCGAGAGCAGAGCCTTTTCGACCCGCCGGAGAGCCTCGTCCGCCTCCTCGGGCTGGAGCACGAGGGCGGGACGGAAGCGGATCGAGTGGACGCCGGAAGGCAGGGCC
Organism: Thermoanaerobaculia bacterium; assembly: GCA_035628695.1. Classification (GTDB taxonomy): domain Bacteria; phylum Acidobacteriota; class Thermoanaerobaculia; order Multivoradales; family UBA5704; genus DASPJI01. Next base: position 5,435 of record DASPJI010000026.1, read on the forward strand.
ATGGTGCCTTGGGCGAGGAGCGTGTCGAGAACCTTGTTGACGAGAGCCTGGTCCGGCAGGTCGAAGGCGACGAACAGGCCGCGTCCGCGGCTATTGGTGACCTTGCCGGGGAAGACCTCTTCCAGGCGCCGCAGACCGTCGAGGAGACGCCGGCCGACCCGCTCGGCATTGGCGAGGAGGCCGTCCTCCTCGATGATTTCGATAAAGCGGGTGCAGCGCACCATGTCCACCAGGTTACCCCCCCAGGTGGAGTTGATGCGGCTGGGGACCTTGAACACCGACTCGACATCGTCGATGCGGTTCGAGACGGCGATGCCGCAGACCTGGGTCTTCTTGCCGAAGGCAATGATATCGGGCAGCACGTCGAAATGCTCGCAGCTCCACCAACGGCCGGTCATGCCGAAGCCGGTCTGGATCTCGTCGAAGATCAGCAGGAAGTCGTGCTCGTCGGCCAGACGCCGCAACTCGCGCAGGAACTCGCCCCGGAAGTGGTTGTCGCCCCCCTCGCCCTGGATGGGCTCGATGATCAGGGCGGCGATGTCGTCCCGGTTTTCCACGAGTGCCTGCTCGATCTCAGCGATCGCCTGCCGCTCGGCCGCGATCACCTGTTCGAGCACCTCCGGAGTCGTGGGGAAGGAGAGCTTGGGATTGGTGATGCGCGGCCACGGGAACTTGGGGAAGTACTGGGTCTTCCGGATGTCAGCGGGGTTGGTCAGCGACAAGGTGTAGCCGCTGCGTCCGTGGAACGCCTGCCGGAAGTGGATGACCTGGCTCCCCTTCTCCCCCCGGCCGGCGGCGAGGTTCTTCCTCACCTTCCAGTCGAAGGCGGTCTTGAGGGCGTTCTCGACCGCCAGGGCTCCGCCGTCGATGAAGAACAGATGGCTCGCCAGGGGCGCCGGCAGCGTGCGGGCGAACGCCTCGACGAACTGCGCCATCTGCTCGGTGTAGACGTCCGGATTGGACGGCTTGTTGATCGCCGCGGGGAGGATGCGCTCCCGGAACTCGGGGGTATCGAGCTTCGGATGGTTGTAGCCCAGGGCACAGCTCGAGACGCAGGTGAAGAGATCGAGGATCTCGCCGCCGCGCAGGCTGTCATAGAGAAAGGCGCCGCGGCTCCGCCCGAGATCGAGCACCAGGTCGTAGCCGTCCACCAGCATGTGTCGTCCGAGACGTGGGTGGATCTCTTCGGGCAGGATGCGGGGGCTGGTCTCGACCGTGGTGGTGCTCATTGACGACTCTCTCCTGATGGAACCTGCGGGACGGATGGCGTCCTGACTGGGCGAGGTTGCAACGTCTCGCGGGAGCGACTCAGGGATCGTAGCACCCCCCTCGCGAGGGGGTCAACGAGCCGAGGGGACGGGAGAGGTGCGCCGGGGGACCGGCTGGCCGGCGGTGGCCGTACGGTTGCGCCCGGTCTCCTTGGCCACGTACATGGCGGCATCCGCCAGACGCAGCAGCGAGCTCTTGCAGACGTCCACCGAGACGTCGTTGTCGAGGTGGAGCCTCATCGTCGCCACGCCGATGGAGCAGGTCAGCCCCTTGAGGTACAGCGGCTCCGGCTGGATCTCCCCCGGCTGGGCGCTGAAGGTGGTGCTCACCACGGACGCCCGGATCTCCTCGGCGAGGTCGATCGCGTCCCCCATGTCGAAGCCTGGGACCAGCACCACGAACTCGTCGCCGCCGTAGCGGGCGGCCAGGCCGCCGACGGCCGTCGTCTTCTGACGCAGCAGGTGCCCGACCTCGCGCAGCACCTGGCTGCCCGCCAGGTGGCCGTGGGTGTCATTGACCCGCTTGAAGAAGTCGAGGTCGAGGAACAGTACGGCAAGGTCCAGCCCCTCGGTCTTGCAGCGGCGGATGGAGTCGGAGGTGGCGATGTGCAGGTAGCGGTCGTTGAACAGGCCAGTCAGGTTGTCGCGCTTGGCGATCTCCTGGGCCTGCCGGCCGTCGAGCACGTTCTGGATGGAGATCGAGATGTAGCCGGCGAAGATCTCCAGCAGGTTGCGGTCCTGCTCGCTGTAGCCGGAGCTGTGGCGCCGGTTGATGAGCTCCAGGACGCCGCAGACCTCCTGCTCGATGCGGATCGGGATGGCGATCAGCGAGTGGGTCTGGTAGCGTGTCTGCTCGTCCATCCCGCGGTAGAAGAAGCGGTCGCCGGGGGCGTTGGGGGTGACGTACCCCTCGCCGGTCAGGTAGACCCGGCCCGCGATCCCGTGGTCTGCGGGGATTGTCTTGCCCACCAAGCCGTCCGCCTTCTCACCGAAGGCGGCGATGAAGGTCAGGGTATTGCGCCGCCTGTCCTCCTGCTTCTCCTGCGGATTGTCCAGGAGGATCGAGCCGGCCGCCGACGGGACGAAGCTGTTGGCCCGGCGCAAGGCTTCGGTCAGGCTCTCGGCGAGGCTGATCTCCAGCGGGAAGGTCGGGTTGGCCCGGCGCCGCTCCAGGAAACGCTCGAGCTGCACGTGGTCCAGGCAGTGGCACTCCTCCACGTCGGGGAGCCCCTCGGGAGGGCCGTCGGTCCGCAGGAGGGGATCGCTCAAGGCGTTCCTCCAGAGACTGTGCAAATGCTCGTCGACGTGCGCGGTTCCATGCAGGACGATCCCAGAAGCTCCGTATTGACGGTCGGCAAAGGGAAAGATACCAGAAGTTCCACCAAGGCGAAAAGCACTTCAGCGATTTTCAGTGGACCGCGGGGTCTTCCACAAGGGCGACCGCCTCCACCGGGCAGACCGCCTCAGGCTCTCCGAGCACCCGCCAGCCACTGTCGTCGCCCCGGACCCACACCTCGGTGCCGGAGGGGAGGCCGCCGTCCGCAACTCCGGGGCAGTCAGCAAGAAGGACGGCCGCCTGGGGGCCGAGCCTGCCCAGGAGCGTGCCGGCGGCGAAGAAGAGCAGCGACAAGGCGGCCGCCAGGGCGACCGGCCACCGGCGGCGTTGTCGGGACGAGGGGGAGCGGAGGGCGAGGAGGAGGAGGGACCAAGCGAGGACAGTGCCGGCGAGGAGAAAGACGGAGCGTCTCTCGACCCAGCGGGCGCCGGGGGGGCGCGGCCTCTCCGGTGTGCCGAGGGCGCTGCGGGCGAGCTCCAGGTTGTCCTGCAGCCAGGGGTCAGCGCCGAGTGAGAGCTGGGCACGCCGGTACCAGAGGATCGCCTCGGGCAGCCGCTCCAGCCGGTGGGCGGCGACGCCCAGGTTGTAGGCGAGGACCGGGTTGCTGGAGCCGGAGCCGTAGCCGGCGGCATAGGTCTCGAACGCCCCTTCGTAGTCGCCGTCGCGGAACCGCCGGTTACCCTCGACGAGGGCGGTCTCAGTGTCGGCGGCCGCGCCGTGGACCGGCAGGGGGACGGCGCCCAGGAGCAGGAGGGCGAGCAGGGCCGCCGCGGCGAGCGAGGCGGGCCACTGGCTCATCGCAGGCGGCGGACGAGGCGGCGGCAGCGGTCCAGGGCCTCGCCGCGCAGGGTATCGGTGGAGCTGAGCTGCGGCGCGTAGCGCAGGTAGTGGAGGTCGTCGACGAGCTGGACCAGCTCCCGGGCGGCCTCGGGGTCGGCCCCGCGCTCCTCCAGCATCGCGCTCCAGCGCGCCGAGTGGGTGGCGCACGGGATGTCCCAGCGGGCGGCGAGGAACTCCCTCCATGCCTCCTCGATCTGGGCGGCGGCCTGCCGCGGGCGGGCCTCGGTCCGGGCCTCGCCGAGCCGCTGCTGCAAGCGCGCTTCGGCGGAGGGATCGGCGGCCTCCTCGCCGGCTGTCGCGGCCGGCATCGTCCGCCTCCGGGCCAGGACCACCAGCAGGGCGAGAGCCCAGGGGAGGCTGAAGAGCCAGGGGAGGAGATCCCGCCACCGGGTGACCAGGCCTCCGGCCGCGCCCCCGGCGCTGCCGGCAAACGACGCGCTACGGATGCCGTGGAGCGATGGCTCGCCGGAGCCCGGCTGCGGCGCCCGCGGCAGGGTTGTGAGCTCCACCGGCGCCACCGAAGCGGTGCGGTACTGGCCGGTCTCCGGATCAAAGAAGGAGACCGGCGGCACCTGCAACTCGTGCCTGCCGGTGCGGCCGGGGATTACGACGAAGCTCCAGGTGCGGCTGCCGTGGATCTCCGTCCCCTGCATCTTCTCCTCCCCGTGCTGCTGCGGCGGGAGCACCTCGACCCCGGGGGCGGGCGCGACCGGCGGCGGCTGCACGGCCTGGAGGTTGCCCTCGCCGGCCAGGGTCAACGTGAGGGTCGCGGCCTCGCCCAGGCGGACCTCCCGCGGCTCGAGCTGGGCCGCCAGGGAAAGGTCGCCGACGGCGCCGCCGAAGCCGGGCGGCGCGGGGGGCAGCGGCCGGACCTCCACCGCTTTCGGGTCGGTGCGGAGCAGGAGCTGCTCCGAACGGGAGAGCGGTGGGCCGAAGAACCGC
>DASPJI010000027.1:0-8314 GCA_035628695.1 Thermoanaerobaculia bacterium
CCTCGCGCGGCCGGTTCATCGCCAGATTGACGCGGCCGATGCCGTTGAGAGTGATACCCTCGCCACGGATCTCGCGCCACCGCCGCCGAAGAGCGAGCGCCTCCTCGTAGCGTTCCAGAGCCTCCTCCAGCCTTCCGATGCCGAGCAGGGCGTCACCCTGCTTGGAGAGGATGACCGCCTTCTGCAAGGGGTCCGGCTGCCGCTCGAGAAAGGCGAGGGCTCGGCGGTACTGCTCCAGGGCCAGACGGCTTTCTCCCAGAGAGACGTAGAGGACTCCGAGATTCGCGTGGGTCGTGGCGAGGTCACCCCACTCCCTCAGCTCATGCCAGATCTCCACCGCGCGGGAGAAGAGGTCGATGGCCGTGTGAGTCCGCCCCTGGTACCGGCGAACGATGGCCAGGCTGTTCAAGGTCGTCGCCTGCTCGAAGCGGTTGCCCTGCTGCTCCCAGGATGTCAGAGCCTGCTCGTACGTGCCAGCGGCGCTGTCGAGGTCTCCGCGACAGGCCCTGGCCTCCCCCAGGTAGTACAGCGAGAGCGCCTGCTGCTTCGGCCTGCTCACCTCGCCGAAGAGCTGAACGGCCCGCTCCAACGCCGCGGTCGCCTCACAGCAGCGGCCGGAATCGTCACTGTACATCTTGCCCAGCCGATAGAGCGCCCAGGCCTCCCGCTCCTCGTCCCCCACCTTGCGCCAGAGCCTGGCCGCATCCCTGTAGGCTGCAGCTGCCGCTTCCGGGGAGCCGGTCTCCTCGCGCTGGATCAGGCGGGCCATGGAAAAAGCTGCCGCGGCGGCGGCGCGATCCCGGTCCTCATCGGTAGCCACCCGCAGGGCCTCGATCCGGATCTCGTAACGTCCCCCGCCGGCTCCTTCGGGAGAGGCGACCTCCAGGAGGTAGGGGCCGGCGGAGCCCGTAGCCAGGAACAGATCCTCGGGTCCCTTGTCGTCCGTTGGGCTGTCGACGCGCAACAGGCGCTGCCCCGACGGGTCCCGGATCGTAGCAGCGATGTCGACGCCGAATTGCTCGACGACCAGGTGGAGGTATTGGTCCTTGGAAAGCGGGAGGGTGTAGCGCCGGGTCTCGCCAGGCGGCGGATGATGTCGCTGCCGCCCACCGTTCGTCAGAACCTTCAGCGCCAGGGGCACGGGCGGGGCGGGAGCCGCGAGAGAGGCGGGACGCGGCTCGGCAGCGGCGGACGGACGGCTGCGGAGAGTCCGCTTTGGACCCGGCCGGCTCACGCCCCACCCCACGGCCGCGAGTGTCCCCAGAGTCAGGATGAGGAGCGCGACCGCGACGCGGTCGTGAGTCACCCCTCTACGTCTCAGGGATCGCCCGCCCCGCAAGCTTCCTCCTCGAGATCCATATTGTTGCCACGAAGTTACTTCATCGTAGCAGACGATGGGGAATCGTCAAGGAGCTGCCGGGCGCACCCGTAGCGCGAACTCCTCCACGATCCGGCGCTCGCCGGACGTGCTCTCCTCGAGCAGGACGCGGTAGCTCCCCGCCTCCAGCGCTCCGCGAGGGATCTCGAGACGGAAGTTGCCGGCCTCGCTGCTCGGGATGTCCTCCAGGCGGATCACCACGGCTCCATCCGGAGCGACCACCTCGATGCCGTACGTCGAAGCCGCCAGCTCCGCCGATGGATTGAGGATCATCCAGATCCGCTCCCCCTGGGCCGGGAGCCGAAGCTCGGGCGCCTCGCGGAGCCCTTGCCGCACCGAGTCGACCGGCTCGAGGTTGACCAATGGAGGATTGGCCTGTGGCTGCTGGAGCAATGCGATGGTCCGCCGCTGGTCCAGGGCCACCACGGCGAGCAGCGCCGCGGCCAGCCCCAGGACGGCGGCCGTCGCCCAGGCCCGGCGCGGCGGAGCCGGCCGGTGCCACGGGCGCTCCGGCGGAGCCGCCGGCCGGTCCGGGAGGCGCCGTGCCCGCTGCCGCTGCCAGGCCGCATCGAGCTCGGCAGGGGAGATCTCGGAGGTCGCGTCGTCTTCTCCTTCGAGGAGGGCAGCCAGATCGAGGAGCTCGGCGGTGCAATCCGGGCAGGCCACCAGGTGCGCGCGGATCTCCTCCGCCTCGTCCGGCACCAGGCGGCACTCGTGATAGGCCACGATGCGCTCGGGAGTCGGGTGCTGGTCGATGGCGCGTCTCTCCCTCTTGAAATGGGCCCGGAGTCGTTCGGCGGGCTCAGCGCTGGACATCTGCGTCCTCCATGGCTTCGCCCGTCAGCCACAGCGAGCCCGGGCCAAGCCTCTGCCTAGGGAGAAGCCGCCACCGCGGCCTGGTTTAGCCATTCACTCCACCCACTCGCCATACTCTTCGCCCAGCTCCGCTCGCAGGCGTTGCCGCGCCTGGAAGAGGTGCGCCTTGACCGTCTCGATGGAGATATGGAGCACCTCTGCAATCTCACGGTACTTCAGGTCCTGATCAATGCGCAAGGTGAGCACTTGCCGCATCTGCGGCGGCAGCCGTTTGAGGGCCTGTGCCAGGGCCTCCCGGCGCTCTCTCTCGTAGGCTTCCCGGGCGGGCGAGTCTCCGGGCGCCACCGGCTCCGGCGCGACCGGGTCCTCCTCGGTCGCCGGGGTGATGGAGACCTCCGTCGCGTTGCGCTTCTCCCGATGGCGCCAGCGGTACTTCCTGCGGTGGAGGTTGGCCGCCACGGCGAAGACCCAGGACTTGAAGGGGCCCTCGTGGCGATACGAATCGATCCGGTCGAAGACCTGGAACAGGGTCTCCTGCGCCAGATCCTCGCAGTCCTGGGGAGCGTAGCCGCGGTGTCTGAAGAAGCGATGGATCCACGGATAGAAGCTGTCGAAGATGCGACGGCTGTTGAGCTCGACGCGGATGCCCGCCTGGAGCTCTGTCACCGCACGCTGGAGGTCAAGGTCGTCTTCCCGCCCGGGGGCCATGGCTCTCTACCCGCTCGAGGTCTGTCCAAGTGGATCAGCGCATCCTATCGCACCGCGGCACGAGAGATGCAAAAGGGGTCCGACCGGGCCGCGGCACTTCCATCTGCCGTTGGCGCTCGCTATCCTCACGGTGGCCGAAAGCCGCATGCCGGAGATCCTGGCCGTGGAGTGAGGCGGCCGGACGCCACTAAACACGTTCCAGGGAGGGTTTGAATGCGACTTCGCCGACGTCACGTCGTTCCGCTGTGCCTCGTCTTGGGGCTTCTGATGGCTGACCTCGCCGCCGCCTCCGGCTTCGGCCTCTTCCAGCACGGGGGGCGGGCCATCGGCCAGGTCGGCGCGCTGACCGCCCGCGCGCCCGATCCGTCGGCGCTCACCTACAACCCGGCGGCGATCACCCAGCTCGAAGGGCTGCAGGCCATGGCCGGCCTCGACTTCAACAACGCCGAGGACGCCTACGAGAGCCCCACCGGGCGCTTCGCGGCCGATCACATCATCCAGTTCCCGCCCCTCGCCTATCTCACCTGGAAACCCAAGGACAGCTCGTTCGCCCTGGGAATCGGGCTCGACGCGCCGTTCTGGTATGTGGAGGACTGGGAGCCGGCGCTGTTTCCCGGCCGCTTCATCTCGCGCCGCTTCATGCTGCGGGTCTATGAGCTCCACCCGGTGGCCGCCTGGGAGATGGGCGGCGGCTGGAGCATCGGCGGCGGCGTCCGCTATCTCTTCGGCTCGATGGAGCAGGACGACAGCATCATCTCGCAGTTCTTCATCCCCGGCACCGGCAACGTGCCGGTCGAGCTCGAGCGCAACGCCGACGCCGACGTGGACGACCTCACCTACGACCTGGCCCTGCACTACACGCAGCCGGCATGGGGGTGGGGCGTGGTCTACCGCGGCGCCGCCAACCTCAAGGGGAACGGCGACCTCGACTTCCAGCCCCGTAACGTGCCGAACATCCCGGGGCTCCAGACGCAGATCGATCAGCGGTTCGGTTCCGGATCGTCCCGCCAGTCGTTCGAGATCCCCCGCGAGCTGCGCGGCGGCATCTGGGTGGCCCCCTACCCCGAGCTGCGGCTGGAGCTGGACGCCTCGTGGCAGAGCTGGTCGAGCCTGGAGGCCACCTCCATCACCTACTCCAACCCCATCGGCACACTGTCCGAGGAGATCCCCCGCGATTGGGACGACACCATCAGCCTGCGGCTCGGCGTCGAGGGGGAGATCACCGAGGCCTTCATGCTCTTCGGCGGCGTCGCCTACGAGCCCTCGCCGGCCACCGGCGAGAACGCCGCGCCGGACTTCCCGCGTAGCGACGCCATGGTCTACGCCGCCGGCTTCAGCTACGGCTTCCCCCAGATCTCCTTCGATGTCGGCTACTCGTTCCACGAGCACAACAGCCGCAGCGTCGAGGGCCAGGAGCCGCTGACGAACCCCACCCGTTCCGGCCGTTACACGTCCAGCGATCAGGTGTGGGGCTTCGGGGTGAGGTGGAGGTTCCAGTAGGGAGCTAGAGAAAAGGTAGAGAAAAAAAGGGCCGGAGGCGAACCTCCGGCCCTTTCGGTATCCAGGCTCTCTAGACCGGCGCCAGCTCGGGCTGGTGGGCGGCGATCTCCCGGAACATGCCGGGCGTGTAGGCGGTGATGCGGCCGGTGAAGGCGGAGGCGGCGACCGTCAGCGGCGAGGCGAGCCAGAGCTGGCCCGGACCGGAGCGCCCCTTGTAGTTGCGGTTGATCGCCGAGACGGAGACCTGGTCCGGCTCGTCCGAGACGCCGGGGCCGCAGCCGATGCAGGCGCCGCAGCCGGGGTGGATCAGCGTCACGCCGGCGCGCTCGAAGGTGTCGGCGAGGCCGTTGCGGCGCACGAAGTCCTCCACCGCCACCGAGCCGCACTGGATCAGGAACTTCACCCCGTCCGCCACCTGGAGGCCGGCGTCCACCGCCTCCTTCACCACCTGGTGATAGAAGATCAGGTCGTCGATCTTCCCCGCCGTGCAGCTACCGCCGTAGGCGATGTCGATGGGCACGTCGCCGATCTCGTCGATCCAGGCGCCGTTGGTGGGGTCCGACGGGATCCCCTGGTCGGGGTTGCCCGGGTGGGCGACCATCGGCCGCAGCGCCGACAGGTCGATCGAGTGGACGCCGCCGTCGTAGTGGGCGTCGGGGTCCGGCGCCACAGCGCGCGCCCGCAGTTCCTCGACGTCCACCCCGGGCCGCCACTCGGCGAGCCAGCGGAAGGTCTCGTCGTCGGCGATGACGATGGCGGTCCGCGCCGCGCACTCGGTCGCCATGTTGGTCAGCGTCGCCCGCTCGTCCATCGACAGGGTGGCGACGCCGGGACCGGTGAACTCCATCACCCGGTTGAGGGTGAGCTGCGGCCGGGCGTACTCGAGGAGGATGTAGAGCATCAGGTCCTTGGCCGTCACCCCGGGCTGGAGCTTGCCGGTGAGCTCGAAGCGGATCGACTCGGGGACCTCCACCTGGGTGAAGCCCGAGTGCACCAGGTCGGCGTACTCCGTCGCCCCCACGCCCCAGGCCAGGGCGTTGTTCACCCCGCCCATGCAGGTGTGGCTGTCCGTCGCCTGGATGAAGTCGCCCGGATCGATCAGGTGCTCGCGCGCCACCTCGTGGCAGATGCCCGGCGAGATGCCGTCCCGCGCCGAGAAGTCGCGCACGCCGGTGTGGCGCTGGAACTCGCGCTGGAGCTGGCGCAGGGTCTCGATCTTGTCCGAGAAGGCGCGCATCTTCGGCACCTCGTCGGCATAGATCAGGTGGTCCTCGAAGACCGCGAACTTGTCCGGGTTGCGCGCCTCGTAGTCCGGACCGTACTCCTGCTCCAGGAAGTAGTGGACCTGGGCGGTGGTGAACTCGTGGGTGTAGCCGCCGTCCACCTGCACCACCACGGCGTCGCCCGGCTTGACGAAGCGGTGGGCGTCGTCCACTCCCAGCATGTGGTCGGCGAGGATCTTCTCCGCCATGGTCATCGGGCGCGGCCCGGTGTCGGGACGGGGCACCCCCGCCTCGCCGGCGGCCACGGCCTTGGAGAAGGGGAAGAGGCCGCCGTGCTGGATCACCAGCCGGCTGATCGGGTCCCACCCCTCGCAGAACTCCTCCAGGGGGATGCCCTCGCCTGTCTGCAGGCGCCGGAGCTGGTCGTGGTCGCCCATGAGCACGCCCTGGCTGATGTTGTTGCGGGCGTGGATCGGGGCGAAGGAGGCGGCGATGGCGAGGCGGATGCCGGACCACTTCTCCGCCTGCACCGCGGTCTCGCGGCTGCTCCCCACCCCCTTGCGGTAGCCCGAGACGATCACCTCGAAGTTGCCGTTGATCAGGGCGTCGCGCTCGAACAGGCGCTTGCCGTCGACGATCAGGCCGGCATAGGCGTCGCGGGCGATGTCCTCCGGCCGGTGGCTGAAGCAGACCCAGGCCGGGGTCATGGCGTCGGTGTTGATGTCGTCCAGGAGATCCTCGATCCTCAGGTCTTCCATCCGGAGGTCCAGCTCTCCACGGAGCTGGCGGCGGATCAGGTCCGGGTCCTTGGTGAGGAAGAGGACCCGCTTGCCAGGGGTCAGCCTGATGATCTCGGGCGGTTTCATCATCCACTCCTGTAGGGCAGTTCAGAGGAAAGGCCACCCCGGATACGGAGGGGTGACGGCTCCATGACATTCTAACCTCGCCTCCACCGCCGCGGCTTCCCGGCGGCGGAGGGAGATTGGAGAAGGGCTACGGAAAAGGGGGGGTCAACCCGAGCGGCGGCCGTGCCGGGAGGCGCGGGACGCCGGGGCGGCGCGGCGGACACCGGCCCGGCGCAGCGCCTCCTGCACCAGCCGGTCGCCGGCGAAGTCGGGGTCGCCGTAGCGGCGGTGGAGGTGGATCGCCCGGTCCAGGTGCCCGGCGGCCTCCGCGTACTCGTGGAGGTCCATGGCCAGGGAGGCGTCGTGGCCGGCGAGGGCCGCCCGGGCCAAGGGATCGCCGGTGCCGCGGGCGAGGGCCTCGCGGGCGCAGTCCAGCGCCCCCCGCGCCCCCTCCCGGTCTCCCTGCAGGCGCCGCGCCTCGCCGACCGCGCACCAGGACATGCCCAGGAGGTCCGCCAGCCGCTCCTGGCCGTAGTGCTCGGTGTCCAGGTGATGCGCCGCCTCCAGGGCGAGCTCGGCGATCTCCAGCGCCCGCCGCGGGTCGCTCCGGCCGGCCTTGCGGCTCTCCTCGAGCAGACGGTCGCAGAACGCCCAGGAGTGGTAGCGCCGGTCGTTGCGGACGCGCATCCGCCGCCGCCCGGCATCGTGGCCCAGGAGCTCGGCCCAGAGCGCCGCGGCGGCGGCATGCTCGCGGGAGAGGTCCAGCGCATGCCGGTCCACCCGCTCGAAGGCCGCCGTGAAGGCGCGGTCGTAGGCACCGGCCGGAGGCTCCACCTGCGCAGCAGCGGCGGGCACCGGCTCCTCCCCCGCGCCCTCCGAGGCCCTCTCCGGAACGCGCGCGAGCAGGCGGCGGATCATGTCGCGGGCCTCTTCGGGCGAGCGCTCAGACGGAAAGAGCAATCTGTCTATCTTCGATGAAGCTGCGATTGGAGCCATCTCACACCTCCGGACCAGCGGTCCCCCGGGCTCGGCGCGACCACTGACACACTGCCGCTGAAAAAAGAATTGGAAACACCGGAACGGTGACGGCCGGCGTCGGTCTTTTTTCACAGCACGACGCGTGCCACGGAGGGGGCGGCGCGGTGCGCCGCTACCCCTCTATTCTAAGGAGTGCAGGAAAGGGCGGTTCGCGGGACCGATCACCAGTCTTCGCCCAGCAGATCGCGGACCTCGTCTTCGGACATGGCCGCCAGCTCCTCGAGGAACTGCTCGGCCTCCTCGCCGCTGTCGGCGATGACGCTGTGGGCCAGGCAGGCGGTGAAGCCGGCCAGGGTCGGCGCCTCGAACAGGGTCTGGAGCGGCAGGTCCACCCCCAGGGAGTCGTACAGCCGGGAGAGGGCCTTGGTCGCCAGGAGCGAATGGCCGCCCAGCTCCCAGAAGCTGTCGTGGATGCCCACCCGGTCGACCCCCAGGACCTCGGCCCAGGCCGCGGCGACCTGGCGCTCCAGGGGGGTGCGCGGCGCGACGTAGTCCGACTCGATGTCGGGGCGGGACAGGTCGGGGGCGGGCAGGGCACGCCGGTCCACCTTGCCGTTCGGGTTGAGGGGGAGCTCGTCGAGGAAGAGGAAGCGGGCGGGGATCATGTAGTGCGGCAGCCGCTCGCCGAGCCAGGCGCGGAGCGCCGCGGTGTCCACCGCCGGCAGCGCCGGGGACTCCTGCGGGAGGAGGACGACGTAGGCCACCAGCCGCCGGTCGCCGGCCACGTCCTCGCGCGCCATCACCAGGGCGCCGGCCACCGCGGGGTGGGCCATGAGTGAAGCCTCGATCTCCCCCGGCTCGATGCG
>DASPJI010000028.1:0-4916 GCA_035628695.1 Thermoanaerobaculia bacterium
CAGTCCGTGGGGGTCCGTGATCGTCCGTGTTGGTCCGTGCTCGTCCGTGTTGGCGATCCGCCTCCCCCCTCTCCCGGGGAGGGGGCGGGGAGGCGGGAGAGGGGGCCGGGGGGTGAGGGCTCCTCTATGTCACCAGAGCGAAATGGAAGGCGCGCTACGCGCACTAGGAGAGCCAGGGTGAGGACTGTTCTTTGCTACGCGATATGTTATAGGATCATATTCAAGTAGTTCCCCCTTCTCTCCAAGGAGGCATCGATGCACCCAGCTCTGCGCGCTGTCGTCGTGCCGGTCCTCGCCGGTCTGCTGGCAGGCCTTGCCGTGCCGGGCAGCGCCTGGGGCGTGGCCTCCTTCCGGCTCGACTCGCCACCCGACTGCGAGGAGATGTCTCTCGACCTGGCGGCCCTGCCCGGCGGCGGGCTCGTCGCGGTATGGGCGGCGGGGGCCACCGGCAAACCCGAGAGCTCGCCGCGGATCTTCGCCCGGCTGTTCGACGCCCACCACGCTCCCCGCGGTTCCGAGCTCCAGGTCAACGGCGAAACCGAGGCACTGTGGCCGGCGGTGGCCGTCGGGGCCTCGGGGGACATCCTGATCGTCTGGGTAGAGGCCGCGCCGCAACGGCTCGTGGCGCGCCGGTACGACGCCACGGGCGTGGCCGCCGGACCGGAGGTCGTCCTGTCGACGGCCGTGTCGCTGGGCGGCGCGGCGGTGACCGCGACGCCCACCGGCTTCGCCGTGGTGTCGGCTCCGGGGCCCGAGGTGCGCCTGTGGCGCCTCGACTTCGCGGGGAACCCCGTGGGAGAGAGCGAGGTCGTCGCCACCATGGCCGGCATCCCGGAGGCCCCGTTCCCCGTGGCGCAGAGCCCGGCGGTGGCCTACAGCCCCGACGGCCTGGTGATCGCCTGGGCCGAGGACCACCTCGCCGCGCTCACCGTCTTCGCGGTGCTCCGGACCACCGACAACACGCATTTTCTGCTCTCCCCCCAGATCCACCCCGCGGGCCATCCGCAGCCGGCGCAGCCCGCGGTGGCGGTGGATGGGACGGGGAAGATCCTGGTGGCCTGGAACGAGACGCCGGGGCGGGGGGAGGCCGGGAGCGTGCGGGCCCAGGTCTTCGGCCGGGGAGGCACCTTCCAGGGCGAGGCCGTCTACGTCGATACCCAGGTCGGCAGCGAGCTCGAAGTCTCGGCGCCCGAGGCCGCCGGCCTGGCCGACGGCTTCATCGTCGCCTGGGAGTCCGAGGATTCCCTGTTCCCCGGCTCCGTCCGGCATGACGTCTGGCTGGAGGGGCGGGCGGTCCCCCTCACCCGCGACTCCGGCTACTTCTGGTCTTCGGCGAGGACAACGTCGAGGTGATGGTCAAGGTGCTGGACGGCCGGGCGGTCAACGGCCGCTACTGGGTTTTCTACGCGTCGCTGTCGGACGTCGCCTATACGCTCACCGTGACGGACCGGGTCACCGGCCAGGTGAAGGTCTACGACAACCCGGCCGGCCGGCTCGCCAGCGTGGCGGACACCGAGGCCTTCTGACCTGCGTGATGAGAGGAGAGAGATGAACCAGCCGCGCCTGCCGATCCTGCTCGCGACCCTCGTAGTCTGCCTGCTCGTGGGCCTCGATCCCCTCTGGGGCCAGCACATCCGGCTCGACTCCCGTCCCGACTGCCAGGAGAGCTCCCTCGATCTGGCGAACCTGCCCGCGGGCCGGCTCTTCGCCGTCTGGCAGCAGGGCGCCGAGGCCTCCCCCGGCAGCCCGCCGCGGGTCTACGCCCGGATCTTCGACGTCAACGGCGCCGCTCTCGCCCCCGAATTTCCGCTCACCGGCGAGAACGCGGTCGGACCGGTGGTGGCCGCCAGCCTCGAGGGTGAGCTCCTGGTCGTCTGGGGGGACGCCGCCCTGGGGCGGCTCATGGCGCGGCGCTTCTTCGCCAACGGCACCGCCGCCGGACCGGAGATCGTCGTGTCGTCCATCTTCCCGAGCGGCGGCTGGGCGGTGACCCGGACGCCGAACGGCTATGCCGTGGTGGCGATCCAGGGGAGCGAGGTGCGGCTGTGGCGGCTCGGCAACACCGGCTCGGCCACCGGGCCGACCGAGGTCGTCGCCAGCATCACCGGCATCCCCGAGGACCCGACCCCGATCGTGCGCGATCCCGCCGTCGCCTACGGCCCCGCCGGCCTGGTGGTGGCCTGGGCCGAGGAGCACTTCGGTGGGGCGTCCATCGGCGCGGTGGTGCGGACGGCCACCGCCAGCCTGCCCCTGCCGCTCTCCGCCGAGCTCCAGCCTGCCGACGACCCGCAGCCGATCGAGCCCGCGGTGGCGGTGGACGGGCAGGGGCGGATCCTGTTGGCCTGGAACGAGTCGCCGCTCCAGGAGGGGACGCTGCGCGCCCAGATCTTCGGCCCCGACCTCGTCGCGGCCGGCCCCCCCTTCCAGGTGGAGGACCCGGGCTTCCCCAGCCTCGCCTTCTCCGCGCCGGACGCCGCCGGACTGTCCGACGGCTTCGTGGTCGCCTGGCAGTTCGTCCCCGCGTACTCCGGCGACGCCCCCCATATCACCCTGATGCGCCGCATCCACGGCAACGGCCTCGTGCTGGGGAGGGCCACCTACCTGGGTGGCAATTCCAGCACCTCACGCCCGGTGCTCATCGTCGACGCGAACCAGCGCGCCACCATCGGCTGGCCGGCCGGGGTGCGGCCGCCGGCCGGGCCGGCGGTGGAGCTCTGCTTCAGCAACGGCCTCTACGCGGTGTCGGCCGACACCGCTCCCAGGCTGCTCCTCCTCCAGGACGACCGCTTCGAGGTGAGCATCGAGTGGGAAGACTTCCCCAGGTCCGCCGGCCAGGGGCGGGGGGTCCAGCTCACCGGCGACTCCGGCTACTTCTGGTTCTTCGGGGAGAACAACATCGAGGTGGTGGTCAAGGTGCTGGACGGCCGGGCGGTCAACGGCCACTTCTGGGTCTTCTACGCGTCGCTGACGGACGTTGCCTACCACCTCAAGGTGCGGGACCGGGCGACCGGCCACGAGAAGACCTACGCGAAGGTGGGCGGCCGGCTCGCCAGCCGCGCCGACACCCTGGCCTTCCCCGCCGGGGCCCCGCCGGCCGCCTCCGCCCCCCTCTTCGCGCCGCCGGCGATGCCGGCCACGTCGGAGACGTTGGCGACGTTGGAGACTTGGGCCGCCTCGGAGAAGTCGCACACCCCGCCGGCCGAGGCGGTGGGGCCCTGTGCTCCGGCGTCGGTGCCGGGGCCTCGCCGGGTGGGCCTCTGCCTCGGTGAGCGCTTCGAGGTCGAGATGGACTGGCAGGCGGTCGGCACCCACGGCGCCGGGCAGGGGGTGCAACTGACCGCCGACAGCGGCTATCTCTGGTTCTTCGGGCCGAACAACATCGAGGTGATGGTCAAGGTGCTGGACGGCCGCGCGGTCAACGGCCATTTCTGGGTGTTCCTCGGCGGGCTCTCCGACGTCGACTACACCATCGCCGTACGCGACACCGTGACCGGCGCGGTGCGGACCTACGTGAACCCCGTCGGCCGGCTCGTCAGCCTGGCGGATACGGCAGCCTTTTGAAGAGGACACCCGTGCGCTCCAGCCTCGTCGCCAAGGCCGTCGCCCTCCTCGGCCTGCTCGCGCTGCCGGCCCTGCCGGCGCGCGGGCAGGTCTGGCGCCTCGACACCCCGCCGGCCTGCCAGGAGCGCGCGCCGGAGGTGCTGGCGGTCGGCGGCGGCGCCTTCGCCGCCGTCTGGCAGGGGGGAGCCGAGCCGGCCGCCGTGGGGGAGCCGCGGATCTTCGTCCGCCTCTTCGATCCCCACGGCGTACCGCGCGGCCCCGAATTCCAGGTGAGCGGCGACTACGACGCGGTCCTCCTGGACGCCGCGGTCAACGCCGAGGGCCGGTTCCTGGTGCTCTGGCACGATCTCCTCCGGGGGCAGCTCCGGAGCCGGGCCTTCAGCGCCACCGGCCAGCCGCTCGGCGCCGAGAAAGTGGTCTTTTTCGACTTCGTGCCGCCCGGCGTGGCGCTGACCGCCACGAACGACGGCGGCTTCGCCTTGGTGACCGCGGCCGGCCTCTCCGTCGACCTGTGGCGCTTCGACTCCCTGGGGCAGCTCCACGCGGGCCCTCCCACGGAGGTGGAGTCCTGGGCCTCCGTCGCTCCGGAGCCTCCCACGTTCGACGGCCGGTTCGAGGCACGCATCGAGTGGACCGACCACGCCGGGAACACCGGGGAGGGGCGGGCGATCTCCCTCTCCAACGACTCCGGCTACTTCTGGTTTTTCGGCCCCGAGAACGTCGAGGTGATGGTCAAGGTGCTGGACGGCCGGGCGGTCAACGGCCGCTTCTGGATCTTCTACGAGGCGCTCACCGACGTCGAGTACACGCTCCTGGTGCGCGACACCGAGACCGATGAGGTAAAGACGTACCACAACCCGGCCGGCCAGCTTCGCAGCCACGCCGACACCGCGGCATTTTGAGACAGGAGGATCTTCATGCGCTTCATCTACAAGGTCCTGGTCACCGCCTGCCTGCTCACGATCGCCGCCGGCCACACGTCCGCCGGGGCGCAGACCTTCCGGCTCGACACCGGAGCCGCCTGTCAGGAGCGGCGGCCCGACGTCGCCGCGCTGCCGGACGGCGGGTTCGTCGCTGTCTGGCAGCAGGGCGAAGAGACCGACGCCGTCAGCCGGAAACGGATCTACGCCCGCCTCATCAAGAACGACGGGACGCTGCCCGATCCCGAGTTCCTGGTCAGCGCCGTCGACCGCGGCCACTCGCCGCAGGTGGCGGCCAATGGCGAGGGCCGGTTCCTGGTGGTCTGGCTGGACGAGGTGAATCGGGTCCGCTACCGGCCCTTCGGCCCGACGGGGGCCTCTCTCGGGCCTGACAGGCCGCTCCCCACCAACCCCTTCTTGACCGGCTTCGCGCTG
>DASPJI010000029.1:0-10396 GCA_035628695.1 Thermoanaerobaculia bacterium
TCCCAGGCGGCCACGGCGGCTCTCCAGCGGCCAGACGACGCGAGGTCCCGGGGATCTCCGGCCTCCTCCCGCTGCCATAGGGCCCGCGCCTCGTCTCCCGCGATGAGGCTCTGGAGAGTTGCCAGATCACCGCAGCCGGCGAGCAGACGGGCTCGCCAACCCGGCGGGCCCGCCACCCAGAGCCGCGGGCGATCCTCACCTCCATCGCGAGGGGTCCACAGCTCCCCCACCAGCGCCCGGCGCGCAGCCGCGAAGGCGGGCTCCCAGAGGAAGGGGGCCGCCTCCAGCACCTGGGAGACTGCCTCATCCGCGGGTACCGGCGCCAATGACTGCCTCCACGCGTCCTGGAGGACCCGTGCCGCGCGCCGGGCAGCCCCCCGGCCCGGCAGAGTCTCCCCCTCTTCACCCCGGAAGAGTTGGGTGATGAGGTCACGCAACAGCTCCTGGGTTGGACGGCCGGAGCGTCCCGGCGCGACACCGGCGACGACCAGCCGGCCGCCGGGTCCCACCCCTACCGGCGGCGACGCCGGCCATTCCGCCGGCGGCTGCCAGCCGGCGCGGTCCAGCAGGGAGAGGAGCCCCGCCGCCTGCAGAATGACGGCGATCCGCTGCTGGTCGCTGAGCCGGGCGTCACTGAGCCGAACCAGAGGTGCGGCGGAAGCAAGTGGGTCGAGGGCAGGGTGGAGGACGCGGACCGCACTACGGGCGACCGCGGCCGGGCTCATGGGACCGGAGCGGCCTCCAGCAGCGCCTCGAAGTCGCGCCAGAACTCGGGATAGGACTTGGCGACCACGCCGGGGGAGGAGACCACGACACCCGGCCGGCGGAGCCCGACCAGGGCCAGGCTCATGGCGATGCGGTGATCGTGATGGGTCTCTACCACCACGCGGTCAGTGGGGGGCTCGTGGTCGGCCCAGACCCCGGGGATGCGCAGGCTGGCGGGCCCCTCCTCCACCTCGGCCCCCAGCCGCCGCAGCTCGCCCGCCATGGCCGCGAGGCGGTCGCTCTCCTTGATCCGTAGATGGGCGACGTTGAAGATCCGGGTGACACCGCGGGCGAAGGGGGCCAGGGCGGCCAGGGTGGGTACCTGGTCGGGCATGCCGGAGAGGTCGGCCTCGATCCCCCGAAGGCCTCCGGATCCGCCGCGCACCTCCAGGTCGCCGCTGGCGGCGACCACCTCGGCTCCCATTTCGGCCAGCAGGTCGAGGAAGCGGCGGTCCCCCTGTCGCGAAGCCGGGGAGAGCCCTTCGAGCACCGCTACGCCACCGGTGAGTGCCGCCGCGGCCGCCGGGTAGCAGGCTGCGGAGGCGTCCCCCTCGACCCGCACACGTCCGGCTCCCAGGGGCGACGACGGCTGCGAGGGCAGAACCCGCCAGGCGCGGTGGCCAAGGTCGACGGCCGGCTCGATCCGGCCGCCGAGCTCGGCCACCGCCGCAAGCGTCACGTCGACGTAGGGTTGCGAGGTGAGAGACTCCACCTCTATCACTACCTCGCCGGGGGCGCGCAGGGCAGCCATGAGGAGGGCCGAGAGGTACTGGCTCGACTCCCCCGCCGCCAGCGTCGTGGTACCGGAGCCCAGGGTCCCACCTTGGATCCGCAGAGGGACGAAGCCAGGCCGGTCCAGGTACTCGATCCCGGCCCCCAGGCGGCGCAGGGCGTCGACCAGAGGACCTACCGGGCGTTCCCGCAGGCGCGGTACGCCGTCCAGACGCCAGCGGCCCGGGACAGCCGTCAGGGAGGCCACCAGGAAACGCAGCATGGTGCCGGCGTTGCCACAGAAGATCTTGACGCCGTCCGGGCCCGCCTCGGCCGGACCCGCGCCCGGCGTCAGGCGCACCTCGTCGCCGATCCTCTCCACCTGAAAGCCGCAGCGGCCCAGGGCGGCGAGGAAGAGGCGCGTGTCCTCGGCGTCCAGGGGGCGCTCCAGCACCATCGGCGCGCCGGCCAGCAGGGCGAGGTTGAGGTAGCGATGGGTGAGGCTCTTCGACGGCGGCACCCGCACGCGCCCCATGGCCCGGCGCCCCTCGGGGATCATCCGGAGGTCAGGCGATGTCGAAGGTGAGGCCGTCATAGCCGAACTCTATCCCCGATGGCAGCGGAAAGTCCGGGGCGGAGTAGTCGATCTCGTGCGCCAGGTGGGTGAGGACCGTGCGGGCCGCACCGATGCGCGCCGCCGCCTCCACCGCCTCCTGGACCGAGAAGTGGGTCGAATGGCTGCGGTAGCGCAGCGCGTCGAGAATCAGCACCTCCACCCCCTGGAGCAAGGCGAAGCTCTCCTCGGGGATGTGGTTGCAGTCGGTGACGTAGGCGAACCGCCCGATACGGTAGCCGTAGACCTCCATCGAGCCGTGCCAGACCGGCACCGGCACCACCTCCTGCCCGAGCACCCGGAACGGCTCCCGCACCTCCAGCAACTCGAGCTGCGGCTTGCCCCCCCCTTCCTGGGTGGCCTCGAAGACATAGGCGAACGTCCGGCGAAGGGCCCGCAGCGTCTCCTCCGAGCCGTAGCAGGGAATGGCCGCCCTCTGCCGGAAGTTGAAGATGCGCACGTCGTCGAGCCCGAAGATGTGGTCGGCGTGCGAGTGGGTGAAGAGGATGGCGTCCACCCGCGGGATGCCGAAGCGCAGCGCCTGCTCCCGCAGGTCCGTGGGAGCGTCCACCAGGACGACGCCGGTCTCCAGCTCGACCTTGAGGCCGGTGCGCCACCGCCGGTTGCGCGGCTCGCTGGAGGTGCAGACCTTGCAGGTGCAGCCGATGACCGGTACGCCGGTGGAGGTCCCGCTGCCCAGCATGGTGACGCGGAAGGACATGACGGCCAGGAAGTGTAGCCCATGGGAAGGCCCCCGGACCGTTGTGCTAAGATGGTAGACGCATTGAATCAAGACCCTCCCAGTCCATACGCCACCCGTCTGTTCCCCGGCCAAGACCAACACCCTCCGGCAGTTGAGGGGGAGGCACCGCTTTGAACGGCGCGCCGTTCCTGCTCGCCGCGTCGGTGCCGGGAGGAGGGCTCGACATCCCGCCGGGCTGGGGGCTGTTCCTCGGCTTCCTGCTGGTGGTGCTCAACGGCTTCTTCGTCGCCGCCGAGTTCGCCCTGGTCAAGGTCCGCCCGACCCAGATCGACCCCTATGTGCAGTTGGGGCAGCGGCGGGCCAAGGTGGCGCGGCACATGATCCGCCACCTCGACGCCTACCTGTCCGCGACCCAGCTCGGGATCACCCTGGCGAGCCTCGCCCTCGGCTGGATCGGCGAGCCGGCCTTCGCCTGGATCGTCGAGCCGCTGGTGGTGCCGTTCGTCGGTGAGGACTCGCCGCTGGTGCACTCCCTGGGGCTGACGGTGTCGTTCCTGGTGATCACCATCCTCCATATCGTGCTCGGCGAGCTCGCCCCGAAATCGCTGGCGATCCGCAAGTCGGAGGCCACCACCCTCTGGGTGTCGCTGCCGCTCTTCGTCTTCTATAAGCTCACCTACCCGGCGATCTGGCTGCTCAACCACACCGCCAACGCCCTGCTCAAGGTCGTCGGCATCGCCCCGGTGAGTGAAGGGGAGATGATGCACGATGAAGAGGAGCTCAGGCTGCTCCTCGCCTCCAGCCACGCCAGCCCCCTGTCGCTCCAGAAGCGGGAGCTGCTGGACAACATCTTCGAGCTGTCGCACCGGGTGGCCCGGCAGATCATGCTGCCGCGCCAGGACGTGGTCTATCTCTCGACCACCCGCACCCTGACCGAGAACATGCGCCTCGCCCGCCGCAGCGGCCACACCCGCTTCCCGCTCTGCCAGGGGGACCTGGACCACGTCGTGGGGGTGATCCACATCAAGGACCTCTTCCGGCGCGAGCGACCCATCACCTCCCTGGAGGAGGTGGCGCGGGAGATCGCCTTCGTGCCCGAGACCCTCACGCTCGACCGCCTCCTGAAGCGCATGCGCACCGAGCGCTTCCACCTCGCCGCGGTAATCGACGAGTACGGCGGCGTCTCCGGCGTCGTCACCCTGGAGGACGTCATCGAGGAGATCGTCGGCCAGATCCAGGACGAGTTCGACGTCGAGAACCCCGAGCTGCTCGCCCAGGGAGACGGCGTCTACGAGGTCTCCGGCGGCATGCTGATCGAGGATCTGGAAGCGGAGCTGGAGATCGAGCTGAGCGACCGCGACGAGGACACGATCGGCGGTCTCGTCCTGTCGGAGCTCGGCCGCAACCCGGCGGTGGGCGACCGGGTCGAGCTGGGACCGGTGATCATCGAGGTGCTGGAGGTCCAGTTCAACCGTGTCCAGACCGTCCGCGTGACCGTCACCTCCCCTGCGACGGTGCCGCCGGAGGAGGAGTAGCGCCGGCCACCGGCGCGTCGAGCGCGCTCCGTACCCGTCCCCTCTCCGCCTCGTCCAAGTCCCCCCGGATCACCAATACACGTCTGGAAGGTGAAGCCGCCGGGCTCCGGACCTCCCAGCCCGCGCCGAGCCGCGCCGCGGCGACGCTCCGGAACTCCGCGGCTTCGGCTTCGCTGTCCCACTCGGTGCTCCAGATCAGCAGGCGGCGTCCGGGAGCCTCTCCCCGGGTGTAGACGGCGAAGCGGTCGCCGCCCCAGCCGGCCGCGGCGCCTTCGGCCGTGCTCCTCTCTCCAGCAGAGCCGCGCAGCAGGACCGCGATCCCCATCTCCCCGAGCTGCCCCTCGGCGGCCCGGGTCCAGCCGGGCAGGGCATCGCCAACATCGGGCACGGGGACCGGCACCGGGTCGTCCCGGAGCTCTTTCACCGCCCATTTCTCGGGGTGCAGGATCTGCTCCGAGGAGCGCGGCGGATCGGTGGTGAAGGCCCGGTCGAGGAGCTCCCGGCCCCCCAGCTCCTTCACCCGCAGACAGAAGGTGAGGCCCTGGAGATAGCTGAATAGCAAGCTCTCGCGCAGAAACGGGGGAGCCCCCGCCAGGGCGCCCGGCCCGATCGCGGCCTGGGAGACGAGCACCTCCGGGTCCTTCGACAGCGCGCCCGCCAGGCGGTCGAACGCCGCGTCGCTCCCGGCGATGGAGCGGAGCATGACCCACATGGCATCCCCCTCCACCACCGCCGACCGCGCCGTGCCCTCGTCGGAGAGCGGATCGAAGTCGGTGTAGACGTCCAGCCGGAAATGCTGGTCCTGGATCGCGTGCGCCAGCTCATGGACGAGCACCGAATCGTCCGTCTCGTCAGCGCCTTGCCCGGCTCTCCGGACGAGGACCAGGTACTTCCCCTCCGGGTCGTAGAAGCCCGCCACCTCCTCGCTCAGCAGCTTGGGGAGGTAGGTGGCGAGGTCCAGGTTGCCGGGGATGAGGCCGAAAGCCTCCAGCGCCAGCTCGAAGGAGCGGAGATCCTCCGGCGGCAGCTCCTGGCCGATCTTCTCCGCCAGCGTCCGCCGCACCGCCTCCTCCTCCAGCACGCCGCGGAGCACGGGCCGCGCGAGCCGCAGCCCGCGGATCGACTCGGTCTGCCGCACCAGCTCGTCCACCCGGCGCTCCAGAGCGGCCGGCAGGGGCTCCGCGCCCACCGGGAGCCCGGGAGAGGGCGACGGGGCCGGGGCCGCCCCCAGGGAGAGCAGGCCGGCGCAAAGCAGGACCAGCAGGGGCTTCGGCGCCATGGCGGCCATCTTAACAGCCCGCCCAAGGCACGTCCCTTGCACTTTTCCAGGTCACGGTCCGCCGTGGACCCTGGAGCCGAAAACCAACGCGAGTGGAGGATTGCCGATGGCGACCATGACCGATACCGTGACGACGACCCTCAACAGCCTGCTCCGTGGCGAGATGTCCGCCATCGAGACCTACCGTCAGGCGATCGAGAAGCTGGACAACGAAGTGGGCGCCCAGGACCTGCACTGGCTCCGGAAAGAGCATCGCGATGCGGCCGACGCCCTCTGGCACCACGTCGAGCAGCACGGTGCCAAGCCCTCCGAGGACTCCGGCCCCTGGGGCGCCTTCGCCAAGGCGGTGGAAGGGACGGCCAAGCTCTTCGGCAACGCCGCGGCGCTCAAGGCCCTCAAGGAAGGGGAGGAGCACGGCCTCAAGGACTACGAGGACGCCCTGGGCGGCCACGAGCTCCCGGCCGACTGCCAGGCGCTGCTCCGCGGCCTGCTCGAGCGGCAGCGGGCACATCTGCCGGTGATCGACCGGCTGCTCGAGCAGCACAAGTAGGGCCTGCCTTCCGGGAGGGGGGCCAGCCCCCCTCCGCCGTCCCTTGATCCTCGCGCCCTGTGGGGCCTGCCGCCGGCCCTGTAGGGCACCGTCACCGCCCCCTGGGGCCAACCCCTCGTGAACAAGGCTTTCCAGCGGGAGCGCCGGCCACGGTTGCCTGCATCGCTCATGCACGGGCAGTATATGTCTCCACCCAGGCTGCAGGGAGAAGGATCGCCTTGACGTGGCAACACACTTGAGGAAGTAAACTGATGAAACGAACTCTACTCTTGTTGTCTGCCCTGGTGGCGGGAGCGCTCTTCCCTGGCCGCCTGGAGGGAGCCGCCACGATGCCCGAGCCGATCTCCTACACCCTGCGCTTCCCCGCCCCCCAGACCCACTACGTGGAGGCCGAGGCCTGGCTCCCCACCGGCGGCCGCCCCGCCGTCGACCTGGCCATGGCGGTCTGGACCCCGGGATCGTACATGGTGCGGGAGTTCTCCCGTCAGGTGGAGGGCTTCGAGGCGCGGAGCGAGGCGGGCGATCCCCTCCCCTGGGACAAGACGAGCAAGAACCACTGGCGGGTCGAGACCCGCGGCCTCTCCCGGATCGCCGTCCGCTACCGGGTCTACTCGCGCGAGATGTCGGTGCGGACCAACTTCGTCGACGCCGGCTTCGCCCTGCTCAACGGCGCCGCCACCTTCCTCACCCTCGCCGAAGAGCTGGGGGAGGACGGCCAGCGCGCCCATGAGGTCCACCTGGTGCTCCCGCCGCAGTGGAAGGTCGCGGTCAGCGCGCTGCCGGAGCTGTCGGCCGAAGGCCAGGAGCGCCGCTACCGGGCCCCGGACTTCGACACTCTGGCCGACTCCCCCCTCTACGCCGGCAACGCCAGAGTCCACCGCTTCGAGGTCGGCGGCGTCCCACACCTGCTCGTCAACGAGGGGGAGGAGGAGGGGGGCCTCTGGGACGGCGGCGCCGCCGCCCGGGACGCCGAGCGCATCGCGCGCCAGCAGGCGGCGTTCTGGGGGGAGGTCCCCTACCCGCGCTACGTCTTCTTCAACCTGCTCACCGAGACCGGCGGCGGGCTGGAGCACCGGGACTCCTCGGTGCTCATGGCCAGCCGCTGGGGCCTGCGCACCCGCGACGGCCGGCTCGACTGGCTCGGCCTGGTGAGCCACGAGCTGTTCCACGCCTGGAACGGCAAGCGCCTGCGGCCGGTGGAGCTCGGCCCCTTCGACTACGAGCGCGAGGTCTACACCCGCGGCCTCTGGTTCGTCGAGGGGATGACCTCCTACTATGACGACCTGCTGGTCCACCGCGCCGGCCTGGCCACCCGCAAGGAGCTCCTCGCCCGCCTGTCGCGCATGATCGAGACGCTACAGACCTCCCCGGGACGCCTGGTGCAGCCGCTGGACGACTCCTCGTTCGACGCCTGGATCAAGTTCTATCGCCGGGACGAAAACTTCACCAACACGGGCACCAACTACTACACCAAGGGAGCGTTGCTCGGCTTCCTCCTGGACGCCCGCATCCGCCGCGCCACCTCCGGCCGCCGCAGCCTGGACGACGTCCTGCGCCTCGCCTATCGCCGCTGGTCCGGCGAGCGCGGCTTCCGTCCCGAGGAGCTGCGCGCCCTGTTCGACGAGGTGGGGGGCACCGGGCTGGGGGCCTGGCTCGACCAGGCGCTCACCACGGCGGCCGAGCTCGACTACGGCGACGCCCTGGGCTGGTACGGCCTGCGCTTCGCCGCCGAGAAGAAGGACGAGAACGGCGGCAAGCTCCCCGCCGCCTGGCTGGGGGCGGAGACCGAGGTCAAGGCCGGGCGGCTGACCGTCACCGAGGTGAAGCGCGGCACCCCCGCCCACGAGGCCGGCCTCAACGTCGACGACGAGATCCTCGCCATCGGCGAATACCGGGTGCCGCCGGAGGAGTGGGCGAAGCGCCTGGAGTCGTACCGTCCCGGCGAGCCGGCCAGCCTCCTGATCGCCCGGCGCGAGCGCCTGCTCCGCCTCCCCGTCACCTTCGGGGAGAAGCCGAAGCCGGGCTGGAAGCTGGAGGTCGACCCCGGAGCCACCCCGGAGCAAAAGGCACGGCTGGACGCCTGGTTGAAGGGGAGCGCGAGCTGAACCTTACACGAACCCCCAGGTGCTCACCCGCCACTCCCTCCCCTCGGGGTCTTCGAGGGCGATGGCGCCGATGTAGTCCTGGGCGGGACGGAGATGGTGATAGAACCAGCGGGTCGCCCGCTCGGCGTCCCCTTCGACGGCGAGCATCCGCGCCGGCTCACCCGGAGCCAGCGTGACGTCGAAGGAGTCGAGCGGCACGGCGAGCCCCTCCCCCACCGCCTTGAGGTAGGCCTCCTTCCGCGTCCAGCAGTTGAAGAACCCCTCCGGCTTCTGCTCCTCCGGCAGGTTCCGCAACACCCTGCGCTCGGGGACCGAGAAGAAGCGCTCGGAGATCTGCTCCAGGTCGCTCATCGGCTTCATGAACTCCAGATCGACGCCGATCTCGAGCCCGCGGACGAACCCCACCAAGGCCATTTCGTCGGAGTTGGAGAGGTTGAACTGGAGGTCGCCGGCCTGCTCGGGGGCGAGGAACGGCTTGCCGCGCGGCCCATAGGAGAAGCGGACCCCCTGCGGCGGCAGCCCCGTGTACGCCCCCAGCAGCATCCGCAGGGCGCCCCGGCCGACCGCGTACTGGCGGCGGTGGCGGTCGAAGCGGAAGCGGTTGGCCCGCTCCCACTCGTCGGGCGCGAGCAGCCGCCCGAGCTGCTCGACCCGGTGGGCCGGCGGGTTCAGGTCCACCTTCCAGACGTGGATCTCCCCCGCGGGGAGCGCCAGCCCGGAAGCGGCCTGGCGCTCCGGGAACGGGGTCAACGGGACGGTCACCAGGCTCTTACCAGGCCAGGGTACCCGTGCCGCGCACCTCGCCGAGATCCCGGGCGATGGCCTCGGTGAGGAGATCCCTGCCGCTGTTGAGGAAGAAGTGGTCTCCGGGCAGCATGCGCAACCGGAACCGCGCCCGGGTCTGCGTCCGCCACAGCTCCAGATCCTCCTTGGTGACCTCGACGTCGCCGAGGCCGCCGAAGGCGGAGAGGCCGATGTCGAAGGGCTCTTCCTCGGTGTAGGTGTAGGTCTCGTTGACCGCGAAGTCCGCCCGCAGGATGGGCACCAGCAGCTTCATCAGCTCGGCATGCTGGAGCACCTCCTCGGGAGTGCCGTTGAGCTCCCGAAGCTTCTCGATGAACTCGGGCTCCGGCAGGTCGTGGATCGGCTCCTCGCGCGCCGGCACCTGCGGCGCGCGGCGGCCGGAGACGAAGATATGCAGGGGCAGCGCCTTGCCCCGGCGGCGCAGCTCGCGGGTGAGCTCGAAGCTGATCATGCCGCCCATGCTGTGCCCGAAGAACACGAACGGCATGTCCATGTAGGGTGCCAGCGCGTCGGCGATGGCCGGGATCAGAACCTCGGCCCGGGTGAAGGGCTGATCCCGCAGCCGGCTCTCCCGTCCCGGGAGCTGCACCGGGCATACCTCGACCTCGCCGGGCAGGGAGGCCGCCCAGCCCCGATAGGCCGAGGCGCCGCCGCCGGCATAGGGAAAACAGAACATGCGCAGGCGCGCACGCGGGTTCACCTCTCGGTAGGCGAGCCACCGATCGGCAGAAGCACTGCTCGGTTTCACGGTCGGATCGACTCCAGGCGGCGCCGCGGACCCGGGACGGAAGCCCGGGACCACCACGGCAGGCGCGAGATCAGTTGGTCTCCTGGTTCGCCTGCTTGTTGCGCTCCATCTCCTCCATCTTCTTGCGAAGCGAGAGCGGGCGCATGTCGGTCCAGACCTCCTTGATGTAGTCCAGGCACTCCTGCTTCGGGCCGCTCTTGCCGACGTCGTTCCAGCCCAGCGGGTTCTCCCGGTGCGCCGGCCAGATGGAGTACTGCTCCTCGTGGTTGATCACAACCTTGTAGATCGTATTGTCTTCGCGGTCTTCCCAGCTCATGACATCTCTCCTTCAGCGTTCGATGAATTCGGTTCGCCAGCCTGCCCGGGGTTTGAGCCTGCGGTCCACAAAACGGGCGAGCTGTCC
This sequence comes from Thermoanaerobaculia bacterium, assembly GCA_035628695.1. Taxonomy (GTDB): domain Bacteria; phylum Acidobacteriota; class Thermoanaerobaculia; order Multivoradales; family UBA5704; genus DASPJI01. Next base: position 10,217 of record DASPJI010000029.1, read on the forward strand.
TCTCCCTTAAGTGCCGCCACCGCCCGATGCGTGACACATCCTCCCGGTTTCAGCTCGGCGGGAGCCTCAGAGCTTACCAGCTCCGCCGCGTCTGCGGCTAGCCCGGCCGGACCCGATCCCGTGCCCGGCCGAGCGTCGCGATCAGGGCGTCGACGTCCTCGGGGCCGGTGCGGTGGTTGG
>DASPJI010000030.1:0-3814 GCA_035628695.1 Thermoanaerobaculia bacterium
CCTGGGCGGGCCCTATGCCTTCTTCCTGGGCGTGGTGCTCGGCCTCATCGGACTGCTGGCGGCGCAGGGGGACTGGAGCCGGCGCCTGCGCCATCTTCTCCTGGCGCTGCTGGTGGTGATCCCCCTCGGCGGCTTCTTCTACCTGCGCAACATGGCTCTCGGGGTGGGCCCGGTGGCCGCCAAGTGCGAGGGGGTTGAGGACATCCGGGCGCAGCGGGAGGCGGAGAACCAGCCCGCCGGCCCGGCGTTCCCGCGCCTCTTCTCGGTCGCCCGGCAGCTCGGCCCCATGCTGCGGGACTGGACCCTGGTGGACGCCTTCTTCGGGGTGACGCCGCCGCCGATGCGCGAGATGGGGACCGGCCCGGTGGCGCCGCTCCTCCTCCTCGGCGGGCTCCTCTTCCCCCTGGCGCTGAGCCGGGAGCGGCGGCGGGCGGCGTGGGCCGTCCACAGCCAGATCGTGCTGCAGCTCGCCTTCTGGCTCACCGTGCCGGGAGCGCCGCCCGGCCACGTCTTCGCCAACATCCGCTACCTCATCCCCGCGCTCGGCTTCGCCCTGGCGGGAGGGATCGCCGCGCTGGAGCGGAGGCAGGCGGGGGACCGCTGGATCCAGGGGCTCGCCCTGGCGGTGGCCGCCCAGGGCCTGCTCCAGCTCCATGCCGAGATGCCGCGGGGCGTGCGGATCGTCGCCGCGCTGCTGCTGCTCGCCACCGGCGCCCTCGCCTTCTGGCCCGGCCTGCGGGCCGGTTTGGCGCGGCGCTCGCGCCTCCTGGCCGTCGCCGGCGCCGCGGCGCTGGTGGTGGGTGCCCCGTTCCTCGCCCGCTTCCGAACCGTCGATCGCGGCCGCGCCTTCGCCCAGGAGCTCACCGTCCATTCGACGCTCGCCTCCGACCACGCCCGCGCCTGGGAGTGGCTGGACGCGAACGGCGGCGACGGCACCGTGACGGTGGTGGGCTCGCCGCGCACCCGCTTCGTCTACCCGGCCATGGGCCCCCGCCTGGAGCGCCGGACGGCCTACGTCAACATCAACGAGAGGGACCTGAGGAATGCCGGCGACTACCCGCGCTGCGATCCGCGGGTCGATCCCTCCTTCGACGCCTGGCTCCGGCACCTCGCCGCCCAGGAGGTTCGCTGGCTCCACACCAGCCGCCGCCCCAACGCCCCCTTCCCCGGAGAAGCCGGCTGGGCCGAGTCCCGCCCCGACCTCTTCGCCCTGCGCTACAAGGACGACACGAACCGGATCTACGAGTTCCTGCCGGTGGCGCGGGCGGCAGGGAGCGAGTGAGGAAGCTTGTGGTACCTTGAGGCCATGAAGCGCACCAACCTCCTCCTGGACGAGCAACTCCTCGACGAGGCGATCCGCCTCAGCGGTGAGAAGTCGTCTTCGCAGGCGGTGTCCCGGGCTCTGGAGGACTTCGTGCGGCGGCACCGGGCCAGAGGGATCCTCGAGCTCGCCGGCTCGGGATTGTGGGAAGGCGACCTTTCGGAGATGAGGGACGACCTGCCGGCCCGTACCTCCACCCGGAGCCGGCGTGATCCTGGTTGACACCTCCGTCTGGATCGAGGTCTTCCGCAAACCGAGCCGTATTCAGCTCGGGGCAGAGATCGACCTGGACGAGGTCGTCACCTGCCTGCCCGTCATCCAGGAAGTCCTGCAAGGATTTCGGGAAGACGCCGCGTTCCGCTTGGCCCGGAGATCGATGTTCGCGCTCCCCATCTTGGAGTCTCCCCTCCACCAGGAAGTCTTCGAGGAGGCGGCTCAGCTCTATCGCGCCGCCCGCCGAAAAGGGTTGACGGTGCGCTCGGCGGCCGATTGCCTGATCGCGGCCTGCGCTCTCCGGAACGGGCTGACCGTGCTTCACCACGACCGCGACTTCCCCAAGATCGCCCGCATCTCCCCCCTCCAGGAACGCGACGTCCTCTCCTGAAGCGGTTGGGTAGCCCACTTTCCTCCACCACCAGTACAATGCCCCTTCCGGGCCCGCAAGGCCGGGTGAGTGGCATGTTGAAGGATCTCCCCGCAGAGGATCGCGAAGAGAGGGGCAGGGCGCTTCCGGAGAGCTCGGAGTTCGCCGCCCTCCTTGCCGAGAGCAGCGCCGACTTCATCGGCCTGTGCGACATGGACTTCATCCCCGTCTTCGTCAATCAGGCGGGGCTTCGCCTGGTCGGCCTCGACAGCCTCGAGGAGGCGAAGCACGCCGAGGTCCGGGACTTCTTCTTCCCCGAGGACCAGGCCTTCATCGTCGAAGAGTTCTTACCCCGGGTGCTGCGCGAGGGGCAGGGCGAGGTCGAGGTCCGCTTCCGCAACTTCAAGAGCGGGGCCGCCCTGTGGATGATCTACCGGGTGCACGTCCTGCTGCAGGACGGCCAGGCGGCCGGCCTCGCCACCATCAGCCGCAACATCACCGAGCGCCGGCGCGCCGAGGAGGCCCTGCGGCTCAGCCGATACCGGCTCGACATGGTGGTGGACTCCATCCAGCTCGGCCTCTGGTATTGCGACCTCCCCTCCCGCGACCTGGTGTGGAACTCCACCCACCGGCAGCACCTCGGGCTGCCGCCGGAGGTCGCGCCGCACGCCGACCGGTTCTTCGAGCCCCTCCATCCGGACGACCTGGAGAGCACCCGGGAGGCCGTCGAGCGCTCCATCACCGAGGCCGGCGACTTCGATGCCGAGTACCGCACCATCGCCCGGGACGGCTGCGTGCGCTGGATCCGGCGAGCGGAGGGCCATCCGGTGACGCTGATCGCCCTGACCGGCTGGGGCCAGGAGGAAGACAAGCGCCGCTCCCGGGAGGCCGGCTTCGACCATCACCTGGTGAAGCCGGTGAGCTTCGACCTCCTGACCCAGATCCTCGCCGGGCAGGGAGCGGCGCGGTTGGCCTGAGCTCGTCGGCGCCCCTACCGCAGGGCGTCGAAGTTGGCCAAGACGTCCCCGTTGCAGGTGTCGGCCGGGCAACTGCAGACCTCCCCGCAACTGGTGTCGATCGCCACCTGGAACCCGTTCGCGGGAGCGGAGACCGCTCCGGCAAGGACGGCCAGGGTGTCGCGGTTGAGGCGCAGCTTCTTGGGATTCTTCTTCATGGCTCCTCTTCTCCTCCACTTGGAGGCACGAAGTCGTTCGGACCTCCGGATTTCATGGTGCTGAGATGGTAGCACCGGACTCCGGCGTCCCACGCGGCGCCTGTCGTTCCTCAGTGCTGAGGAACGCAGCCGGAGGACCGAAGCGGAGGCTCTTTCCTTCGTTCCGGCCGGGATGGAAACGTTCCGGACCGGCGTCCATCGCTCCCGAGCGTTCCGGGAAGGCTCCCGGGCGCCGGGGAATGATCCGGAGGCTTCGGGATCACCCCGAACCTTCTGGGATCACGGCGAAGTCCCTCGGGACGATTCCGGGGCGCCCGGAATCGAGCCGGAGCGTTCGGACGGCTCCCGAAGGGCTTGGAGCGGCTCCGCAGCCTCCGCCCAGATCCGGAACGGCGGGGGGTCCTCATCCGTCGTGGAGCAGAGGCTACAAAAGACACCCGCATGATGTCAATGGAATCATCCACATGGTGTTGTGATACTCTTGGCATCCGAGGGATTGCGGACCAGGCTGATGCCTGGGCAGAGATCCCTCCGCTCTTTGACAACTGACGTACACGTCCGGATGCGGCGCCTGGCGGGGGGCGCCGCGCTCCGGCGTGCGTTCGATCCCCGGTCGCCCCAAAAGAAGAGGGCGCCCCGTGGGACGCCCGAGGAAAGGCCCCAAGGGAGGGCCGCTTCGCTGTACTTGTCTACGCACGGGGCGGCCGGAGGGTTTCACAAGGACGCCCTCGAAGAC
>DASPJI010000031.1:0-6022 GCA_035628695.1 Thermoanaerobaculia bacterium
ACCATCCCCTGGGGGGACGTCTCGACCGCCTGGCACACGACGGGGATCCCCAACATCCGGGTCTACACCGGCGTGCCGCCGCGCCAGATCCGCCGCATGCGCTTCTGGTCCTTCGTCCTCCCCCTGGCGGCCCGGCCGGCCATCAAGCGCTTCCTGCAGCGCCAGGTGGACCGCCGAGCGCCGGGCCCTTCGGAGCAGACGCGGGAGACGGCGCGCGTCCATCTCTGGGGCGAGGTGAGGAACGCCGCCGGACGGACGCTGACCTCCACCCTCGAGACCCCCGAGGCCTACGCGCTGACCGCCGTCTCGGCCGTGGAGTGCGCCGTCCGCGCCGCCGCCGGCCGCGTCCCCCCGGGCGCCTGGACCCCCGCCCGCGCCTTCGGCGCCGGCTTCGTCGCCGAGCTCCCCGGCGTGGTGGCCGGCGAGCTCAAGGGATAGGCCTTCCGCGGCTCTCCCCCGCACCTGGCCCGCATCTTGCCTCGCAATCCCCTGGAGCCCAAGCCCGGGGAGGGAGCGCGATGATCGACCTCTGGTACAAGGACGCCATCATCTACTCGCTGGACGTCGACGCCTTCCAGGACTCGAACGGCGACGGCATCGGCGATTTCCGGGGGCTGTCCGAGCGGCTCGACTACCTGACGAGCCTGGGGGTGACCTGCCTCTGGCTCCTCCCCTTCTACCCCTCCCCCAACCGCGACAACGGCTACGACGTCATGGATTACTACGGCGTCGACCCGCGCCTGGGGACCCTGGGCGACTTCGTGGAGTTCATGCGCCGGGCGCGGGAGCGGGGCATCCGGGTGCTCATCGACCTGGTGGTCAATCACACCTCCGACCAGCACCCCTGGTTCCAGTCCGCGCGCAAGGACCCGGCCTCCCCCTACCGCGACTTCTACGTCTGGTCGGAGACCCTGCCGAAGAACTGGAACCAGGGGATGGTCTTCCCCGGCTACCAGGACTCCATCTGGGCCTGGGACGAGGAGGCCGGCGCCTACTATCTCCACCGCTTCTATGCCCACCAGCCCGACCTCAACATCTCCAACCCCCTGGTGCGCGAGGAGATCTGCCGCATCATGGGCTTCTGGCTGGAGCTGGGGGTGTCGGGGTTCCGGCTGGACGCGGCGCCGTTCCTCATCGAGATGAAGGGGACGGACAGCGCCCATCCGGCGGACAACGAGGACCAGTACGCCTACCTGAGGGAGTTCCGGGACTTCCTCTCCTGGCGCCAGGGGGACGCCATCCTCCTGGCCGAGGCCAACATCTCGCGCGACAAGGTCAACCAGTACTTCGGCGACGACGCCCGCCTCCACATGCTCTTCGCCTTCCTGGTGAACCAGCAGCTCTTCCTGTCGCTGGCGAAGCAGGAGACGGAGCCGCTCGTCCGCGGGCTGAGGATGCTGCCGGTGCCGCCGCTCACCGGCCAGTGGGCGAACTTCCTGCGCAACCACGACGAGCTCGACCTCGGGCGGCTGTCCGAGGCGGAGCGCCAGAAGGTCTTCCAGGAGTTCGGGCCCGACCCCTCCATGCAGCTCTACCACCGCGGGCTGCGCCGGCGGCTCCCCCCGATGCTCGGCGGCGACCGCCACCGCGTCGAGCTGGCCTACAGTCTGATGTTCGCGCTGCCGGGCACGCCGGTGGTGCGCTACGGCGAGGAGATCGGCATGGGCGAGGACCTGTCGCTCGCCGAGCGCGAGAGCGTGCGCACGGCGATGCAGTGGTCGGACGAGGAAAAAGGCGGGTTCACCTCGTTCACCTGTCCGGGGCGGCCGGTGATCTCCGGGGGAGAGTACGGCTATGAGAAGGTCAACGTCGCCGCCCAGCAGCGCGACCCCAAGTCACTCCTCCACTGGATGGTGCGGCTGATCAGCGCCCGCAAGCAGTGCCCCGAGGTCGGCTGGGGGAGCTGGGAGATCCTGGAAGCCGGCGATCCGGCCGTCTTCGCTCTCCGCTATGACTGGCAGGACGGCACGGTGATCACGGTGCACAACCTGGCGGACCGGGAGGCGGCCGTCCGGCTGCACATCGACGGGGGCGAGCCCCTCTTCGAGCTCATCGGCGACCGCCCCTACGAGCTGATCGCCAGCGACGAGGAGATCGCCCTCCGTCCCTACGGCTACCGCTGGTTCCGGCTGGGAGGCACGCGGCACTTCCTGCTCTGACTACACACCTAGAAGACCGCGGCCAGTACCCCGAACCCCGCCCACAGCACGGCCCCGACCACCAGCACGGGCACCATCAGCCCGATCGCGATCGCCACCAGCACCGGCCCGACGGTGACCATCAGCACGAAGCCGACGAGCGCCAGGACCGCCACGACCACGACCTTGACCAGCCCCACCGCCAGCATCACCGGCAGGAGGGCGACCTTGAACACCACCTCGAAGAGACCCGCGATCAGAGCGCACGCCACGAACGCGACTCCCAGGACTGCGAGGACCAGGAACAGCGCGGCGATTTCGAACATGGCTTGACTACCTCCGCAGCTCTCTACGGGAGGTAGCGCGAGAGGGTTTCAGCCGTGGCGGACGCCTATCCGCCCGAGCGTTTGGCGGGATAGCCGGCCTTGACCAGCTCGGCGAGGATGCGGTCGGCGTGATCGCCCTGGACCTCCAACTCGAAGGCGGGCGAGCCGTTCCGGGCGACGACGGCGGTGAGCGCGCCGCCGGTGCCGAGGAGCTTCTTCCACGTGGCCAGCAGCGCCGCCGCCTCCTCGCGCACCAGGACCAGCGGCCCCGCCATCGTCACCAGCTTGCCGCCGCGCCCACCGCTCTCCCGGCGGACCCGCACCGGCTGGGCGGAGGGAGGAAGGCTCCGCCGCGGCTCGCAGCGGCAGGGATCGGTGCCGCACCGCCGGCAAGCCTCCCGTACCGGGGCTTTGGCAGATTCGGTGGAGTAGACGGTTTTTCCGGTCTTGCTCTTCATCCGTTGAAGAGTACTCCAGCTTCTCCAGCCAGGATGGCGAAGGAAACGCGAGGTCGATCCATACTCTTGAATTCCATGAGGTCTCCCGAGCAGGGTCGATTCATACTTCTGAATTCCTTCGTCTTACCCTCGCTGGGTCGATTCATACTCTTGAATTCCCTCCGCTCCCCCTCGCAGGGTGGACCCATACTTTTGGATTCCGTTCGCTCACCCTTGCCGGGTTGATCCATACTTTTGAATTCCGTGGCCATACTGGGCCTTCCCGTGGCTTCCCCCTTCGCTTCCTCCGGTTTTCCTCCGAAGGGAACGGCGCAGGACATGGAGTCCTCCGCCGGAAGGGAGAGAAGGAAGAGCTCGCCGCCGTCAGCCGCGGTGAACCGCGAGCCGCTCGTGGAGGAAGAACCCGGCCCGCTCGCGGCAAGCCGGCCCAACGGCATCGAGGAGGACCGCGACGTCATGCGGCCGCTTGTTTACGGCGCAGGTGGCGTAGCGCGGCGATATGGGGGAGTCAAGGGGGGATGGTGCATAATGAATCTGATGGACCCGTTGGACGGCGGATAGCAGGTCTTCGTTGATCTCGACAGTGACTTTCCGGGCACTCATGGCGGCGACTCGACCTCCTCGCGGTGACGCCCTCCGGCGGTGCCCTGTGGTACCATTCCGCAGGTTCTTACCCTTTACAGACTCTGGAATCAAACGTCCCGATCGCCTCTGCGATCAAGAAGGGGTTTCTCCATGGCTCGTATCGAGTTCACCGGGAATCACGAGGATCTCTCGACCGACAAGGGTTATCAGTTCAAGTTCTACTGCGAGAAGTGTGGCAACGGCTACATGTCCAGCTTCAAGTCGTCCAAGCTCGGGATGGCCAGCTCGGCGCTCTCGGCGGCGGGGAGCCTGTTCGGCGGTCTGTTCGGGCAGGCCGCCAACAGCGCCTACGAGATCCAGCGCGCCATCGGAGGGCCGGCCCACGACGCCGCGCTCAAGGAGGCGGTCGAGGAGATCCGGCCGCTGTTCACCCAGTGCACCCGTTGCGGCGACTGGGTCTGCGAGCCGGTCTGCTTCAACAAGAAGGCCATGCTCTGCGAGACCTGCGCGCCCGACCTCGACGAGGAGATCGCCGCCGCCCAGGCCGAGGCGGCCCGCGAGCAGGCGTTCGAGAAGGCGCGCTCCGTCGACTGGATGAAAGGCAAGAACATCGGCCACGTCGCCGGCGCCGTCTGCCGGAGCTGCGGCGCCAAGACCGGCTCCGCCAAGTTCTGTCCGGAGTGCGGCACGCCCACGACGCAGAAGAAGTCCTGCATGGGCTGCAGCCACGAGGTCGAGGGAAGCCCCAAGTTCTGTCCGGAGTGCGGACACAAGTTCGCCGCCTAGGCCCTCCCCCATCCCGAAGCGCCGTCCCCTCGCCGGGGCGGCGCTTTTGTTTTGGGCGGCTTCAGACCCGTTCGGCGAGAGCGTGGAGGAACGCCCGCAGGTCAGCCGGCCCCTCGCCGGCGGTCCGGAAGACCCTGGCCATATCCAGCGTGTCGTAGGCGTGGGCGACCACGTTGCGGAAGCCTGCCGCGCGCACGAGCCGGTCGGCCAGCGCAGAATCGAGGAAGCCGCCATCCGCGAGGCGTCTGAATGCCGTGCCGTATCCGCCTGGAGTGCCCAAGCGGAAATGAATGCAGGCCGAGACGGCCAGATCGATAGTCGTCTGGGTCGCCTGCCAGAGGTGGAGGATCACGGCGTCCGAGGCGTCCGTGGCCGGCAGGAAGTCCTCCGGATCGTCCGGCAGCTTCTCCGCCACCCGGGCCAGATGACGCTCGATGACGGCCGCCTTCTCCGCCAACAGCTCCCGATCCAGCCCGCTCACGCCTTCAGATCCTCCAAAATCCCCTCATAGGCCTCACGGATGATGGGTCCCATGTCGCACCAGAAAGAGATCGCCCAAAAGGAGAAGTCGTCGAAGCGGCCCGGTTCCGACTCGAAGAGCGGGCGGCCTTCGGCGGCGACCCGGAAACGGAGGAGGCCGTTGGCGCGGGCGAGGTCGGCGAGGTCCACGTCGTCGGTGTCCAGGAGGAGGACGAGCCGGGCCAGCAGGCCGTCCGGGTCGAAACTCGGGCCAGCCAGATAGCCGAAGTCCCAGTCCGACCCCGGGTGGCTGTCGCCCCTCGCCCGGGAGCCGAAGAGGACGAGCAGCTCCAGGCCGGGGACCTCCCGTGCCAGAGCGGCGACGTCCGCGAGGACCTGGTCTGTGCCCGACGTTTTCACGACGGGGATAGCCTATCCCGAATCCTCCACCGGGGCGGCGCTTTTGGCTTATGCTGGCCGGGCGATGGAAGACTTCCTGGCCGCCCGCACCCAGATGGCGGTCTCCCTGATGTTCCACATCCTGTTCGCCATCGCCGGCATGGCCATGCCGGTCCTGATGGTGGTCTCGGAGTGGCGGTGGCTGCGGACCCGCGACGAGCTCTACCTGGAGCTGACCCGTCGCTGGGCCAAGGGGACCGCCATCCTGTTCGCCGTCGGCGCGGTGTCGGGTACCGTGCTCTCCTTCGAGTTGGGGCTCCTCTGGCCCACGTTCATGGAGCACGCCGGCCCGCTCATCGGCATGCCCTTCTCCCTCGAAGGCTTCGCCTTCTTCACCGAGGCCATCTTCCTCGGCATCTATCTCTATGGCTGGAAGCGGGTGCCCCCTCGGGCACACCTGCTGGCCGGCGTGGTGGTGGCGGTCAGCGGCGGGCTCTCCGCGGTCTTCGTGGTCACCGTCAACGCCTGGATGAACACCCCCACCGGGTTCAAGCTGGTAGACGGCCGGTTCGTCGACATCGATCCGGTGGCGGCGATGCTCAACCCGGCGGCGTTCCCGCAGGCGCTCCACATGCTGCTGGCCGCCTATGCCGCGGTGGGGTTCGCGGTGGCCGGCATCCACGCCGCCGTGCTGCTGCGCCACCCCGGCGACCGCTTCCACCGCGCCGCCCTCGCCATCGCCCTGCTGGTCGGCGGACCGGCGGCGCTGCTCCAGCCGCTCTCGGGGGACATCCTGGCGAAGATGGTGGCCGACACTCAGCCGGCCAAGCTGGCGGCCATGGAGGGGCACTTCGAGACTCAGCAGGGGGCG
>DASPJI010000032.1:0-3640 GCA_035628695.1 Thermoanaerobaculia bacterium
GACGGCACCCGCTCCCAGGAGAACGGCGGCGCGGTGCGCCAGACCCAGGCGAGCGCCGCCGCGGCGGCCAGCCCCAGCGCCGAGGCGATGACCACCGGGCCGATGCGGTCCAGGTTCTCCTTGATGAGCAGGCCCACGCCGCCGGTGACCAGGAGGACACCCAGATACAGGAGGAGTCGCAGCTCCAAACGGACCGACACCAGCTCCCGGCGGGCGGCCCGCAAGAGGAGCGGCGCCCGCTCGGCGGGCAGGATGCCGCGCTCCACCAGCCGGGGGATGGCTTCGATGACGTCGGGGTTCACGATGGGCTCCGCGGCCCATCTTATCGCGGATGCGGTCTAGGCTTCGGTGCTCAGGGCCACTTCGGCGGGGCTGGGCGCGGCCTGGTCCTTGAGCTTCTCCTGGCGCACCTCGGGGAGCTTCTCGGGCCGGATCCAGCCCTCCGCCAGGGCGTGGACCGAGGCCGCCTCGGTGTCCTTGACCAGCAGCATCGGCACCCCCTCCTCCCGCACCTCGCGGGCGATGGCCAGTACCTCGTTTTCCCGTGCCGGGCGGGTCGCCACGTTGCGGATGTAGATCGCCCGCACGCGGCCGGGGAACTCCCGCACCACCTCGCGATAGATCTCCGGGTCCTGCTCGCCGCTGTCGCCGATCAGGACGAAGGAGAGCGCGGGATAGAGCTCGAGGATCGGGCGGATGCACGCCAGCTTGTGCTCGCGGGTCTCGGTGTGCAGGAGCTTGTCGCGGTCGAACCCGAAGTCGCGCAGCATCAGCGGGCCGCGGGGGATCTCGTGCAGGTCCATGAACTCGGCCAGCAGGTCGTACAGGTTCCACGGGCTGCCCGAGACGAAGAAGACCGGGTTGGCGCCGCGCCCCTCCCGCGCCCGGCGCCCCTGGTGGAGCGCCTTGTAGAAGGCGGCGACCCCCTGGAAGGGGAGGCGGGTGTGGGCGTTGTGCAGGAAGACCGTGCGCGCCATCGCCAGCCGGTTGGTGACGCCGGTCTCCACCACCGTGTCGTCGATGTCGCTGATGACGCCGAGCTCGGCGCCGGGCGCCGGCACCAGGACCGGCGCCGTCCCGCGCACCGGCAGGCCGGAGCGCGGGTCGCGCATCTCGAGCGCCACCTCGTACCAGAGCCTCCCCGGCTCGGCCAGCTCGGTCAGCGGCGAGGGCAGGCGGACGTCGAACCGGAAATAGCCCTCGTCGTCGGTCACCGTCTCCCAGCTCCAGCTCCCCAGGCGGGCCTGCACCTTGACGCCCGGCAGCTCGTCGCTTTCGAAGCGCTTCCACATGTTGCCCAGGTTCTTCCAGACCGTGTCCCCCTTGCTGGAGGTGCCGACGGGCTCGTCCTGGAGGATCCGGCCCTGGAAGATCAGCCGCTCCGCCGTGCCGAAGCCCCGGTAGGGCAGGATCTGCAACGGGTCGTCGCGGTCGAAACGCTCCGCCACCCGGTTCTTGAGCCGGTCGAACCCTCCCTCGATCCGGGAGACGAGATCCAGGACCCTGCCTTTGCGCTCTTTCATAGCCGATCGCGCATATGCAAGAAGCCAGCCAGAAAAGGGGACCGGTCCGCGGCGGTTAGAGGCGCCGGTGCTGGCGGACCGGGATGGCCTGGCGCACCTTCGCGGCGCGGCCGAGATCGATTTCTGCCAGAGCGATGCCAGGGCCGTCGGAGGCGGTGGCGGCCGGCAGCCCCCAGGGGTCGACGATCATGGCGTGCCCCCAGGTGTGGCTGAGCCCCTGGTCGTCGTGCTTGCCGTGCTGCGCCGGCGCGATGACCCAGCACTGGTTCTCGATGGCGCGGGCGCGGATCAGCGGCTCCCAGTGGTCCTTGCCGGTGGCCAGGGTGAACGCCGAAGGGATCATCAGGATGTCGGCCCCCTGGTCGGCGAGTTGCCGGTAGAGCTCGGCGAAGCGCAGGTCGTAGCAGATGGAGAGGCCGAAGCGCCCGAGCGGGGTGTCGACCACGGCCGTCCCCTCGCCGGGCTTGCAGGTGGCCGACTCGGAGAAGCGGACGCCGCCCGGAACGTCGACGTCGAACAGGTGGATCTTGCGGTAGGTGCCGAGGATGGACCCGTCGGGACCGAAGAAGACGCTGGTGTTGTAGCAGCGGTGGGCGTCGTCGCTCTTCTCGTTGAAGGAGCCCAGGAGCAGGTGGATGCCGAGGCCGCGGGCGAGCTCGGCGAAGCGGCGCACCGTGGAGCCGTCGAGGGGCTCGGCGCGGCGCACCTTCTCCTCGTGGGGTCCCAGGTAGTTGGTGTTCTCGGGCGTGGCGACGAACGAGGCGCCATGGCCGGCAGCGCGCTCGATCAGGGCGCGGGCGCTCTCCCAGTTGGCCTGTTCGTCCGAGGTGGACGTGAGCTGGACGGCGGCGGCGAGGAACATGGGCGCTTTCTAGCACATCCTGACCCTCCTGTGACCCCGGCGCCACGCCTCCGTCACGCCCCGGGTCCATCCTGGCAGCGGAAGGAAAGGCAGACCACCCGAGATGACCCACACCCTTCTCCACACCGTCGCGCTGCTGGCCGGGGTGTCCCTGCTCCTGACCCTCCTCGCCACCGGTGCGGCGCTGCGGGTGCTGGCCCACGGACGGGGCCGGTCCGGAGGGGATCCCCAGCGGCCGTTGCCGTCGATTTCGATCCTGAAGCCGCTCAAGGGGGTGGACGAGGAGCTGTACGAGAACCTCGCCGCCCTCGCCCGCCAGGACTACCCGGTTTTCGAGCTGGTACTCGGCGCCGAGGACCCCGGCGACCCCGCCCTCGCCGTGGCGGAGCGGCTGCGCCGCGACTTCCCCGGCGTCGCCATCACCCTCGTCTACGGCGCCGGTCCCCTGGGCTACAACCCCAAGGTGCTGAACCTGGCCTCCATCGCCCGGCACGCCCGCCACGAGCACCTGCTGATCTCGGACTCCAACGTCCGCCCCGGGCCGGGCTACCTGCGCGCGCTCGCCTCGGAGATGACGGAGGAGACCGGGCTGGTCTCCAGCGTCCTCGCCGGCACCGGCGAGGCGAGCCTGGGAGCACTGTTCGAGAACCTGCACCTGAGCTCGTTCGTCGCCGCCTCGGTCTGCGGCGCCCACCTGGCGGGACACCCGTGCGTGGTGGGCAAGTCGATGCTCTTCCGGCGCGCCGGCCTCGAGGCCCTGGGGGGCTGGGGCGCGGTGCGCGACGTCCTGGCCGAGGACTACGTGCTGGGGCAGCGGTTCGCCCGCGCCGGCTGGCGGGTGGCGCTCTCGCCGCACGTCCTGCCGGTGATCCACCAGCGGCGGCCGGTCGCGGCCTTCCTGGAGCGCCACCTGCGCTGGGCCCAGATGCGGCGGCGCCTCTCCCCCGCCTTCTTCGGCGAGCCGCTGCTGAACCCGATGCCCTGGCTGCTCGGCCTTCTCGCTCTCTCCGTGACCGCCGGCGAGGCGGCGTGGGCCGGAGCGGCCCTGGCCGGAACCGGCGCCAAGGCGGCGGCGGACGCCCGGCTCGCCTGGCGGCTGCGCGGCCGGGCGCTGCCGGTCCGCTCCCTCGCGTGGATTCCGGCCAAGGACCTGCTGATCGCCGGCGTCTGGCTGGCGGGCGCGTTCCGGTCGACCATCTGCTGGCGCGGCCACCGGCTGCGGGTGGGGCCGGGGAGCCTGCTCTCGCCGGTGGAG
>DASPJI010000033.1:0-2344 GCA_035628695.1 Thermoanaerobaculia bacterium
TCCGCTTCCTGGACCGCGGCACCCTGGCGAAGGTGGGGGCCCGCTGGCCGGAGGGGGGAAAGCCGCGGGCGCTTCGGCAGGCGTGGACGGTGCCGCTGGGGACTCTCGCGCTCCTGGGAAGCTGGCTCGCGGCCACGGCCGTGGTGGCCGAGGTGCGGCTGGGAGGGTTGAGCGACGTTTTCGAGAAAGGGACCTCCTGGTGGCCCGGTCCCCTGGGCAGCACCGCCGCCCTCGTCCTCTACCTGATGGCCTTCATGGTCCAGGGGGGGCTCGAGGAGTGGGTGGTGCGCGGCTACATCTACCATGCCCTCAAGGAGCGCTGGCGCTGGTGGGCGGCGGCCCTCTCCTCCTCCATCCTCTTCTCGGCGCTTCACGCCTCCAACCCCAACATCACGTGGGTCGCGCTGGTCAACATCGTCCTCGCGGGGTTCATCCTGTCCGAGTTGGTGGAGCGGAGCGGCAGCCTCTGGTCGGCGGTGGTGGCGCACGGGGTGTGGAACTTCGTGGTGGCCTGCGTGCTGTCGCTGCCGGTGAGCGGCATCCGTATATTCCGCCTGCTGGACCTCGGCATCACCGGCCCGCCGCTGCTGACCGGCGGCGAGTTCGGCCCGGAGGGGAGTCTGATCCTGACTTTTCTGGGGCTCGTGCTGGCCGGTCTGCTCTGGCCGCGGCGCCCCGGGGTTGACACCCCAGGCTGAAACGAGACGATTCGCTCCGCGGGGCAGACGGGTTGACCCGAAGGCAAGGGCTCTTGCCCCAAGGGGTGAACGGCTCGACCCCAGGGAAAGGGTGCTTGCCCCACGGGGCGAACGGCTTGACGGTAAGGGGGCTTGACCCATGGGGCAAACAGCTTGACCCGAGGGTAAGGAGGCTTGACCCACGGGGCAGACGGCTCGACCCGAGGGGCGCGAGTGAAAAACCCCCCTCCTGACCTCCCCCACTCCCTACCACCCACCCGCCCAGGGGGGGAGGCACCACCGCCCCCTGTTCCGGCGGTCCGTGCTAGTCCGTGTCAGTCCGTGTTGTTGTTCGCCTAGCGGCTGCCGCTCATGTCGAGCACGACCTTGCCGAACACTCCCCCCTGCGCCAGGGCCTTGTAGGCCTCGGGGGCGCGGTCGAAGGGGACGACGCGGTCGATGACCGGGCGCAGCCGGCCGTCCTTGAGGCGCGGCAGGGCGAAGGAGATGAAGTCGGACACCAGGCGGGACTTCTCCTCCCGGGAGCGGGGGCGCAGCACGGAGCCGGTGACGCGCAGGCGGCGGCGGAGCAGGGAGGAGAGCTCGACCTCGGACTTGGCGCCGGCCACCGCGCCCACCAGCACCAGCCTCCCCTTCTCGCGCAGCGCCGCGAGGTGCTCCGGAAAGTGAGGGCCACTCACCAGGTCGAGCACCAGGTCGGCCCCCCGGCCGCCGGTCGCTTCCCGGACCTGCTGCGGCAGGCTGGCCCCCTCCAGGCAGATCTCGTCGATGCCCAGCTCGCGCAGCATCTCGAGACGGTCGCGGTTGCGGCCGGCGGCGAGCACGCGGGCACCGAGCTCGCGGGCGAGTTGGACGGCGAAGCTGCCGACGCCGCCGGAGGCGCCGGTCACCAGCACGGTCTCGCCGGGCTGGAGGCCCCCCTCGGCCACCAGGTTGGTCCAGGCCGTGAGCGCCGCCTCGGGGATCGCGCCGCCTTCTACATAGGAGAGATTGCCGGGGAGCGGCATGAGCTGGCCCGCGGGGACGGCGACGCGGGTGGCGTGGCCGCCTCCGGCCAGGAGGGCCATGACGCGGGCGCCGGGCTGCCAGGTGCCGGGGACCTCGGTGCGCGGATCGCCGGCGACGCGCCCGGCGCACTCGAGGCCGGGGACGTCGCTCTCTCCAGGCGGCGGGGGGTAGAGCCCGCGCACCTGGAGCAGCTCGGCGTGATTGACGCCGGCCGCCTCGACCTCGACGAGGATCTCGCCGGGGCCGGGGACCGGGTCGGGGACTTCCCCGACCCGGGGGATCGGCCGGTGGTCTTCGGAGGGGAGGACGGCGAGCACGGGTGCCCGATCCGCCGTCCTAGTTGGTGCCGACCGGGCGGACGCGCGGCATCGGTTCCGGCTCCGCCTTGCCGCCGAAGACGTTGTCCGGCCGCATCGCCTCGGCGCGGGCGCCGAGGTCCAGGATGCCCGCCTCGAGCCAGGAGTGCTGGCCGTCGAGGACCTTCATGGCCACCTTGTACTTGCGCGCGTCGTCGTTGGCCCAGAGCGCCCGGAACAGGCGCGCCACCTTGCGGCGGGCGTTGCGGCAGAACAGGTCGGCCAGCTCCGCGGCCTTGTCCGCCTCGTCCAGGCCGGCCTCGCGCATCGCCTGCGCCCGCG
>DASPJI010000034.1:0-2722 GCA_035628695.1 Thermoanaerobaculia bacterium
CTGCGCCACCAGGGCGGACAGCCGGGCCTTGCGGCGGTCTCTGAGGAAATCGGCGAAGAAGTGCTCGCTCTCGAACATGCCGCCGGTGCTGCTGCCGAAGAAGACGCCGGTCTCGGCCGAGTCCCCCGGCAGACCCTCCAACCCCGCCTGGGCGAGGGCCTCGGCGGTGGCGAAGAGGGCGTAGCGGTCGGCGAGGCTGAGGCGGCGCCAGACGGGGAACCGCCGCTCCAGAACCGCGACGGCCAGACCGGGGGGCCGCGGTGGGACTTCGGCGGCGAGGTGGGTGCGGTGGCCGGAGTGGTCGAAGCGCTCGAAGGGGCGGATGCCGGTGCGGCCGGCGCGCAGCCCCTCCCACAGCGGCCCGGCGCCCCAGCCGAGACCGCTCACGGCTCCGAGGCCGCTCACCACGACACGGCGCCGGCCCGAACCGGCTCTCTCGTCTCTCATGTGGGGACCCGCGAGGCGACCCGCCAAGCGCGGGGCCTACGTGCGGGCCTCGATGAACTCGGACAGGCTGGAGACCGAGGAGAAGACCTCGCGTCCCAGCTCCTGGCTCTTGATCTTGATGCCGAACTCCCTTTCCAGGGCGACGACCAGCTCGAGAGCGTCGACCGAATCGAGCCCCAGGCCCTCGCCGAACAGCGGGGCCTCGTCCTCGATCATTTCGGGCTTGACCCCCTCGAGGTGGAGGCTCTCGACGATCAGACGCTTGATCCTGTGAGGAGTCGCGACGGCGTTTGACATAGTTGAAACCTCAGTGCTCCGACTCACCTGACCTCCGGCCGGAGCAAGCCCCTTCAGCCGGCTCCGCAGCCCCCGACACTCCCTCGCCCCCCGCTACGGCCCGGCCGTGCGGCAGCTTCGAGGCTGGCCATGCACCGGGTGCGCCAATGCTAGCGTGCGCGCGGGGGCCCTGGCAATGGGCCACGGGCGCAGTATCATTCATCGCCGCCCGCGCTGTCCTCGAAAGGCGGGACGGGCGGCACCGGCACCCGATCTCTTGAACAGCGGCGCTCCCCCGGCCATTTCAGAAACGGTATGACCCGAGACCCCATCGCCCGAGCGTTCGACCGGCTGGTCCAGCGCGATCCGGCGGCGCCGCTGGTGCTGACGCCGGAGCGCCGGGCCACGGTTGGGGACGTGGAGGCCCTGGCCCAGGCGGCCGGGTCGGTGACCGCCGCCGCCGGGCTGGCGCCGGGGACGCTGATCGGCTTGGTGGCCCCCAACGGCCCGGGGATGCTCGCCTCGCTCGTCGCCCTGGCCCGGGCCGGGATCGCCGTCCTGCTGCTGGACGGCCAGACCCCGGAGGCGGAGGGGATGCGGATCGCCCACGCGCTCGGAGCCGCGGCCCTGTTGAGGTGCCACACCGGCTGGCCGGCCGGCCCGGCCGACTGGTCCCTGGCTCCGGCCGCCAGCGAGCCCCGCTGGCTGCCGGACACCGCGGTGGTGAAGCTGACCTCCGGCTCCACGGGGGCGCCACGGGGGATCGCCACCTCGGCCGAGGCCCTGCTCGCCGACGACGAGGCGCTGACCGCCACCATGGGAATCGGGCCGGATGACCGCCTGCTCGCCACGGTCCCCTTCTCCCATTCTTATGGACTGTCGAGCCTGGTGATCCCCTGCCTGGTCCGCGGCACGGTGCTGGTGATGCCCGAGGAGAGCAGCCTGTTCGACCCCTTCTTCGCCGGCCGGCAGGCGGGGGCCACGGTCTTCCCCTCGGTGCCGGCCTACCTGGACGCCCTGCTGCGGCTGTCGGAGCCGACTCCTCCCCCACCGGGCCTGCGGCTGGTGCTGACCGCCGGCGCGCCGCTGCGGCCCGAGACCTCCCTGCGCTTCCGGGAGACCTTCGGCCTGCCGGTGCACGTCTTCTATGGCGCCAGCGAGTGCGGCGGCATCTGCTACGACCGCGAGGGGGGCGCCGCCGAGCGGGGGACGGTGGGCGCGCCCGTCGAAGGTGTGCGGGTGACGCTGGCCCCCGAAGAGCATGACGAGGCCGAAGGCGGCCACCCCGGCGAGGGGATCGTGACCGTCGAGTCCGCCGCCGTCGCCCGCGGCTACCTCCCCGATCCCGAGCCCCGGCTCCAGGACGGCCGCTTCGTCGCCGGCGACCGGGCGGTCTGGCGGGACGGCGAGCTGGCCCTCCTCGGCCGGCGGGACGACCAGGTCAACATCAAGGGGAAGAAGGTGAACCCGCGCGAGGTCGAAGGGGTGCTGGCGCAGCTCCAGGGGGTGGACGAGGTGGCGGTGCTCGGGGTGCCGGCGCCTCGCCATCCGCAGCAGGGCGAGCTGCTGCGCGCCGTCGTGGCCTGCCGGCCGGGGCGCCTGACCGCCGAAGACGTGCTCGGCTGGTGCCGCTCCCGTCTCGCCCCCCACAAGGTGCCGCGCAGCATCATCCTGGTCCCGGAGCTCCCCCGCACCTCCCGGGGCAAGCTGGACCGGCCGGCGTTGCGCGCCCTGGGAGGAGGGGGATGAAGCCCCGCTGGCGTCCCACCCCGCTCATGGCCGCATCCATCGGCATCCACGCCGCCGCCGCGGTGTCCCTCGCCGTGGCGCCGCGGCACTGGCCCTGGATCGCCGGCGGCCTGTTCGCCAACCACGTGGTCCTCGCCGCGGCGAGCCTGACGCCCCGCTCGCGGCTCCTGGGCACCAACCTCTCCCGCCTGCCCGAGGCCGCTGCGCGCCGGGGGGAGGTGGCGCTGACCTTCGACGACGGCCCCGACCC
>DASPJI010000035.1:0-6310 GCA_035628695.1 Thermoanaerobaculia bacterium
GAGAAGCGGAGGGTCTCGCTGGCCCGGGCGCGCCGCCGCGTCCTGGTGGACCGGGAGGCCTCTTGACCGGGACGCCGAGCCGCGGACAACGGAGATCCTCATGGAGAAGACTGTCAGCCAGGGATTTCGCCTCTCGCCCCGGCAGCAGCACGTCTGGCGGGCGCAGCGCGGCGAGAGCTCTCCCGGGCTCGTGGTCCAGACCCGCGTCGACGTCTCCGGCCCCCTCGACCGCCGGCGCCTGGCACGGGCCGTGGAATGGACGGTGGAGCGTCACGAGATCCTGCGCACCACCTTCCCGCTGCTTCCCTCCCTGAGCATTCCGGTCCAGTCGGTGGAGGACGCCGCCGCAGTCGACTGGAGCGAGCACAGCCTGGCCGGCCGTAGCGGCGCGGAGCGCGAGGCCGCCCTCGACCGGCTCGCTGCCGAGATGCGGGAGAGCCCGTTCGACCTCACTCGGGGTCCCCTGCTGCGGGTCACGCTGGCCGGGCTGGAGGGCGAGCCCGGCCGGGAGCTCCACGCCCTGCTCCTGACCCAGCCCGCGCTCTGCGCCGATGGCGCCTCCCTCGACCTCATGGCCGAGGAGATCATCGCGGCCTACCGCGGCGAGCCCGCCGGGGACGACGCGCTCCAGTACGCCGACCTCGCCGAGATCCTCCAAGACTGGGAGGCCTCTCCGGCCGACGATCCCGGCGCCGCCTTCTGGCGCGCGCAGGATCTGTCGGCCCTTGGGAGCGCCCTGGGCCGGGGCGAGCCGGACACCGGCCGGCCCTTCCGTCCGGAGACCGTGAGCCGAAGCCTGGACCGGGACCGGTTGGAGGAGGCCGCGGCGCGGCTCGGCGCCCCGGTCTCTCCTCTCCTCCTTGCCGCCTGGCAGGGGACGCTGTGCCTCTCCCTGGGCGAGGAGGAGATCGTCGTCGGCACGCTGTTCGAGGGCAGGACCCTCGAGGAGCTGGAGAGCGCCCTCGGGCCGTTCGCGCGCTACCTCCCGGTCCACGGGCTCTCCACGGCGGATTCGACCCTGGAGGAGCTGAGCCGGACCCTGGGCGCCACCGTGAACGAGATGGCGCGGCGCCAGGACCTCTTCTCGTCCGAGTCGCTGGCGCAGCGGCTCGCCGGGCACGGCCTTCCGGGTTGGCCTTTCGGATTCGATTTTCGGCGCCCGCGGGAGCTGCCGGCCGGGGGGCTCCCGGGGTTCACGATCCGCGGCGGTTACCTGGGGCTCGACCGGTTCGACGCGCGCCTGTCGGTCCTCGACGACGGCCGGTCCCTGCGCGCCGGCCTGGTCCACGACCCGGTCCGTCTCGGGCGCGGCGAGGCCGAGCGCCTGCTGGAGCGGTTCACCCGCGTGCTGGACGGGCTGCTCGCCGGCTACCCCCTGGGGGAGATCGACGTCCTCACGGAGTCCGAGCGGCGGCAGGTGCTCGACCTCAACCGCATCGAGAGCCCGGTCCCCGCGGACCTCTGCGCCCATCATCTCTTCGAGGAGCAGGTCCGCCGCGTGCCGGGGGCCACGGCCCTGCGCCACTTGGGCGAGACCTGGACCTACGCCGAGCTGAACGCCCGTGCCAACCGGCTGGCCCACCACCTGCGCGCCAGCGGACTGGGCCCGGGCTCCCGCGCCGGTATCTTCCTGGAGAGGTCGCCCGAGCTGGTCGCGGCCGTGCTCGGCGTCCTCAAGGCGGGCGCCGCCTACGTGCCGCTCGATCCGGGATCGCCGGCCGGACGCCGGGCCGCCATGGCCGAGGACGCCGGGCTCTCCGTGCTGATCACCCGCGAGTGGCTCGACGGCCACCGCGAGGAGATCTCCCTCCGGAGCGAGGAGGACCCGCCGCGCGTCGCCGGCCCGTCCGACCTGGCGTACATCCTCTATACCTCCGGCTCCACCGGCCGGCCCAAAGGGGTGATGGTCCCGCACCGCGGCCTGGTCAACTATCTGCTCTGGGCGCGTGAGGCCTACGCGGCCGGCGAGGGGGCGGGGGCGCCGGTCCACTCGGCCATCGGTTTCGATCTCACCGTCACCAGCCTCCTCGTGCCGCTCGCCGCGGGAACCGCCGTCCTGCTCCTGGAGGAGGGGGGCAGCCCGGTGGAGGCCCTCGCCGGCGCGCTACGCGGCACGGCCGGCTTCAGCCTGGTCAAGCTCACCCCGGCGCACCTCGACCTGCTGGGCCGCGAGCTGCGTCCCGAGGAGCACGCGGGGCGCACCCGGGCCTTGGTCATCGGCGGCGAGGCGCTCCACGTTGACCGCGTCGCGCCCTGGCGGCAGCACGCTCCGGACACGCGGCTGATCAACGAGTACGGTCCGACGGAGGCGACGGTCGGCTGCTGCGTCTACGAGATCGGGCCGGAGGACGCCGCGGCCGGCCCCGTGCCCATCGGCCGCCCCATCGCCAACACCCGCCTCTACGTGGTCGGGCCCCGTCTGCGGCCCGTGCCCTGCGGCGCGCCGGGCGAGCTGTGGATCGGCGGCGACGGGCTCGCGCGCGGCTACCTGAACCGCCCCGACCTGACCGCCGAGCGCTTCGTCCCCGACCCGTTCGCCGACGAGGGGAGGGCGGGCGGGCGCCTCTACCGGACGGGAGACCTGGTCCGGCTGGGAATGGAGGAGCAGCTCGAGTTCCTCGGCCGCGTCGACGACCAGATCAAGATCCGCGGCTTCCGTATCGAGCCGGGCGAGATCGAAGCCGCGCTCACCGCCCATGACGGCGTGCGGGAGGCGGCGGTGCTGGCGGCCGAGGAGCCGGCCGGCGTCCCCATCCTGGTGGCCTGCGTGGCCGGGAAGGCCGGTGCCGGCGCGCTACGCCGTCACCTCCTGGAGCGGCTGCCGGAGCCCATGGTCCCGTCCCGCTTCGCCTTCCTGGACACCCTGCCGCTGACGCCCAACGGCAAGGTGGACCGCCAGGCGCTGGCCCGCACCTGGCGCGAGCGGGCCACCTCCCGGGAGGAGTCGGTCGCGGACGAAGCGCCGCGGACCTGGACCGAAGAGCTCCTGGCCGGGATGTTCGCCGACCTGCTGGGAACGCCATCCGTCGGCCGCAACGAGAGCTTCTTCGCCCTCGGCGGCCACTCCCTGCTCGCCACCCAGGCGATCTCCCGGGTACGGGAGGCGTTCGGCGTGGAGATCTCCCTGCGCGGCTTCTTCGAGGTGCCCACCGTGGCATCCCTGGCCGCGAAGGTGGAGGCGCTCCGCGCGCGCGGCGAGACGGTGGACCTGCCACCTCTTCTACCCCGAAAGTCGATACCGCGGGACACGCCGCCCCCTCTGTCGTTCGCCCAGCAGCGCCTCTGGTTCATCGCCCAGCTCGATCCGGCGAGCCCGCTCTACAACATCCCGGTGGCTCTGCGGGTCGAAGGGGCGTTGCGGCCCGAGGTGCTGGCGCTCTGCCTCGCGGAGATCGCGCGCCGGCACGAGGCGCTGCGCACGGTGTTCGCCACGCGGGACGGCGAGCCGGTCCAGGTGGTCCGGCCGGCGGCGGACCCCGGGCTGGGTATGGTCGATCTGGCGGGTCTGCCGGAGCACCGCCGGGAGGCGGCGGCCCTCGCCCTTGCCGCAGGGGAGGCCGCCCGGCCGTTCGACCTGGCGCGCGGCCCGCTGTTCCGGGCTCTGCTGCTGCGGCTGGGGGTGGAGGACCACGTCGCCGTCCTCACCCTGCATCACATCGTCAGCGACGGCTGGTCCATGGGAGTCCTCGTCCGCGAGGTCGGCGCCCTGTACGCCACCTTCGCCGAGGGCCGGCCGCTGTCCCGGGCGCCGTTGCCCGAGCTGCCGGTGCAGTACGCGGACTTCGCGGTCTGGCAGCGCTCCTGGCTGCGCGGCGAGGCCCTCGAGCGCCAGATCGCCTTCTGGCGGCGGCAGCTCGCGGGCCTGCCCCCACTCCTCGAGCTCCCCACCGACCGTCCCCGGCCGGCGGCGCTGAGCTACCGCGGCGCCACGCGGCCCGTGCGGCTGCCGGCGGCGCTCATCCGGCGGCTGCAGGCCCTCGGCCGGCGCGAGGGGGCGACCCTGTTCATGGTGCTGCTGGCCGGATTCCAGGCCCTGCTCGCGCGCCACAGCGGACAGCAAGACCTCGCCGTGGGCACGCCGGTCGCCGGCCGCAACCGCATCGAGACCGAAGGCCTGATCGGGTTCTTCGTCAACACGCTGGTGCTGCGCGGCGACCTTACCGGCGATCCGCCGCTGCGCGAGCTGGTCGGCCGGGCACGCGACGCCGCGCTGGCCGCCTGGGCGCACCAGGACGTGCCGTTCGAGAAGCTGATCGAGGAGCTGTCGCCGGAGAGGAGCCTCGCCCACACCCCCCTGTTCCAGACGGTGCTCGCGCTGCATAACGCCCCGGTCGGCAGCCTGGAGGTCCAGGACCTGCGCCTGCGGCCGTTGAGCGGCGCCGGGACCACGGCGAAGTTCGATCTCCTGTTCAGTTTCGAGGAGTGGGACGGCGGGCTGATCGGCACCGTGGAGCACTCCACCGACCTGTTCGACGCCGCGACCATCGAGCGCCTGTTCCTCCAGTACGAGCGGCTGCTCGCGGCGGCGGTGGAGGAGCCGGACCTCGCGGTGCCGGACCTGCCGCTGCTGCCGGACTCCGAGCGTCATCAGATCCTGGCGGAGTGGAACGACACCGGGGCCGGCCGGGGTGAATCCACCCTGATCCACGAGCTGTTCGAAGACTGGGCGGCGCGGACCCCCGGCGCCATCGCCGTGGTCTGCGGCGGCGAGAGCCTCACCTACGGCGACCTGGCCGAGCGAGCACACCATCTGTCCTGGCACCTGATCGGCCTCGGCGTCGGCCCGGGCTCGCTGGTGGGCATCCACCTGCGCCGCTCGCTGGACATGATTCCGGCCCTTCTCGCCGTGCTCGAGGCGGGCGCCGCCTACGTGCCGCTGGAGAGCGGCCATCCGCCGGCCCGCCTGCAATGGATCGTCGGCGCGCTGGACATCTCCTGCGTGCTCACCGAGTCGGCGCAGCGGGGCTCCCTGCCGGAGCTGCCGCACGTGATCTGTCTGGATCGCGTCGAGCTGGAGCGGGAGCGGCCGGTGGCGCCGCCGCGCCGGGGGGCTGCGGACGACCTGGCCTACATCATCTTCACCTCAGGCTCCACGGGCACACCCAAGGGGGTGATGGTACGCCACCGCCCGGTGGTCAATCTGTTTCGCTGGGCTTACCGCACCTTGGAATTCTCCCCGGCTGATCGGGTGCTCTTCATTACCTCCCTCGCCTTCGACCTGTCGGTCTTCGACGTCTTCGGCCTGCTGGGGGCGGGCGGCTCGATCCGCGTCGCCACAGAGGAGGAGATCCGCGATCCCCAGCTCCTGCTGCGCGCCCTGGCCGAGGAGCCGATCACCTTCTGGGACTCGGCGCCGGCTGCGTTGGAGCAGACGGTGCCGTTCCTCGCCGGGATGGACCCGCGGAACCGCCCGGCCCTGCGCTTGGTCTTCCTGAGCGGCGACTGGATCCCGGTGACCCTGCCGGACCGCGTCCGCGAGCGCTTCCCCGAAGCCCGGGTGATCTCCCTGGGCGGTGCCACCGAGGCCACGGTCTGGTCCAACGTCTTCCCCATCGGCAAGGTCGATCCGGCCTGGACGAGCATCCCGTACGGCCGGCCCATCGGCAACGCGCGCTACCACGTGCTCGACGCGCGGCTCTCCCCCTGCCCGGTGGGTGTGCCGGGAGACCTCTACATCGGCGGGGACTGCCTGGCCGACGGCTATGCCCGGGAGCCGGAGCTGACCGCCGGCAAGTTCCTCCCCGACCCGTGGAGCGCCACGCCCGGCGCCCGGCTCTATCGCACGGGCGACCGCGCCCGCTACCGTCCGAACGGCAACCTGGAGTTCCTGGGGCGGCTGGACCACCAGGTCAAGATCCGCGGCTTCCGCATCGAGCTGGGGGAGGTCGAGGCGGCGCTCGCCACGCTCCCGGGAGTCCGCGACGCGGTCGTGGTGGTGCGGGAGGACACCCCCGGCGACCGGCGGCTTGTCGCCTATGTGACCGGCGACGCCGCCGCGGCGGACGAGCTGCGCCTCTCGCTGCAGGAGCGGCTGCCGGAGCCCATGGTCCCGGCCGCCTTCGTGTCTCTGGCGGCGCTCCCCCTGACGCCGAACGGCAAGGTCGACCGGAAGGCGCTGCCCGCTCCGGAGTGGCAGCGCGCCGAGGAGAGCCATCTCGCGCCGCGCACCCCGGCGGAGGAGATCGTGGCGGGGATCTGGGCTGAGGTCCTGGGACTCGACCGGGTGGGCGCGACCGATCACTTCTTCGAGCTGGGTGGCCACTCGCTCCTGGCGACGCAGGTGATCTCGCGCCTGGGAGAGGCGTTCGGG
>DASPJI010000036.1:0-2782 GCA_035628695.1 Thermoanaerobaculia bacterium
GGTCCCGACGTTGGCGGTGCCGGTGTTGGCGCCGGTGGTCGAGGCGAAGCCGGTCGTGCCGGTGCCGCTGGACAGGTTGCCCGTGGACGATCCGCCGGACATCCCGCTGCCGCCGCCGGACATCCCGCCGGTGTTGCCCGACAGGTTGCCGGCCGCGCCGGTGAAATCACCCGTGCCGGTGCCGCCGCGGTTCTCGGTGCCCGAGCTCATCGAGGCGGCGCCGTAGCTGCCGGAGACGGACGCGGTGCCCTCGCCGGAGCGGTTGGCGCGGAAGCGATCGTCGACGCGGTCCCAGGCGTCGCGGGTGGCGTGCCGGGCGTCGCTCCAGCCCAGGTTCGAGGTGCCCTTGGTCTGGTTCCAGCCGTGCTCGAGGTCGTGCTCGACGTCATTCCAGCTGCGGTCCGCGTAACGAGCGCGGGACTCCCAGCCGTACTGATAAGCCGGCCGGTACTCGTCATAGGAACGGCCGCCCTGGGCATAGTTCCGGTTGGAGTAGTTGTCGCGCCAGAAGGCGTCCTCTTCACTGGGGTTGACCGACTCGGCCACGCCCTTGCCGGCGAGGCCGCCGGCCAGGCCGCCGACGGCGGCGCCGATCATGGCGCCGACCGGGCCGCCCACCGCGCCGCCGACCACGGCACCCACGGTGCCGCCGGTGGCCGCGCCCACGCCGGTGCCCACGGGATGGGCGCCGGACTCACCACTCAGGGGATCACGGTTGGCGTCGCGATGCTCGTGCTCGGCCTCCAGAGTGCCCGTACCAGCCGTGGAAGAATTCCGGTTTCTTTCGTCGTTCATAGGTGTTCCTCCTGGAAGTACTACGTTGCTCGTCAGTAGGGTCCGGCGCCCTCCCGGATAAGACGGGATTGCAAAGTCGGGGCCAAGCGGCGTGCCGCTTCTGGTACCATCCACCGGTCATGGTGGCGAGGGGCTCATCGTTGCGCGGATCTCCGGCCTGGCGGACCTTCTGGGTCCCGCTGCTCGCGATCGCGCTGCTGTTCGCCGGCCTGGATCTCCATCCGGAGGGGGAGCCCCACGGTCCGCTCGCTCTGACCGGCAGCGAGACCTACTTCCCCGAGGCCGCCCACCCGACGCTGCCCGACCACGTCGAGGCGGCGCACGCCGCCGAACGGCCCCACTGCACGGCCTGCCTCCAGCGTCTCGGCAGCCTCGGCGTCCAGTTCGAGGCCGCCGTCTCCCTGGCGCCGCCGCTGCCGCGGGTCGCCATGCTGCCGGCGGGCGACCCCTCGCTGCTGCGGCGCTCCCTGCGTCCCAGCGGCGCCCGCGCTCCACCCCTCTCCTGATCGTT
Source organism: Thermoanaerobaculia bacterium (assembly GCA_035628695.1). GTDB lineage: Bacteria > Acidobacteriota > Thermoanaerobaculia > Multivoradales > UBA5704 > DASPJI01. The sequence goes on from DASPJI010000036.1 coordinate 1,307, forward strand.
CCACGTCCAGTCTTCACGACCTGACCTGAACGAACGACACCGGCGCGAGGCGCCGGATCAGGAGATTTTGGTATGCGAGACCGCATGTCCTGGCGGGCGCTGCTCTGGCCGCTCGCCGTTGTGCTCATCATCTTCCTCAGGGCCGCGCCGGCCGCCGCCCAGTCCACCGCCGCCCAGCCAGCGCCGCCGGCGCCAGTGGCTCCGCGGGCGGCCGGCGCCATCGCCGGCACCGTCACGACCCTGGAAGGGGAGCCCGTCACCGACGCGGAGGTCCAGCTCGTCGAGCTCCGCCGCCGCGCCGAGGTGGGGGCCGACGGATCGTTCCGCTTCGACGCCCTGCCGCCCGGCCCCTATCTGCTGGAAGCCACCAGCCCGCGCCTCGGCACCGCGGTCCAGCGGGTCGTGGTGCCCTCCGGCGGCACCGCGCAGGCCCCCCTCACACTCGACCTCACGGTGCACCAGGACGAGATCCTGGTCACCGCCAGCCCCGACGCCCGCAGCCGCAACGAGGTGGCCCAGCCCACCTCCGTGCTGTCGGGCGAGGAGCTGCAGCGGCAGCTCCAGCCGACTCTGGGGGAGACGCTCAACGAGCAGCCGGGCGTCACCTCCACCTCGTTCGGCATGGGCGCGAGCCGGCCGGTGATCCGCGGCCTCGGCGGCGACCGCATCCGCGTCCTCGAGTCGGGCCTGGGCAGCGGCGACGCCTCCACCACCAGCCCCGACCACGCGGTGAGCGTCGATCCGCTCTCCGCCGAGCGCATCGAGGTGCTGCGCGGACCCGCCACCCTGCTCTACGGCAGCAGCGCCGTGGGCGGCGTGGTCAACGTCATCGACAACCGCATCCCCGACGCGCTGCCGGAGGAGGCCGTCGCCGGCACCGTCGAGGTGCGCGGCGGCAGCGTCGCCGACGAGCGCGGCGGCGCCGCCGCGCTCCAGGGGGGCTTCGGCCGGTTCGCCTGGAGCGCCAGCTTCCACACGCGCGAGACCGATGACTACGACATCCCCGGCTTCGCCGAGTCGGAGGCCCTGCGCCGCGCCGAGGAAGAGGAAGGGGAGGAGCACGAGCAGGCCACCGGCCGGCTGCCGAACAGCGCCACCGACAGCGAAGGGGGGAGCCTCGGCGCCTCGTGGATCGGCGACGGCGGCTTCCTCGGCGTCTCGGTGACCGGCTTCGACAGCCTCTACGGCATCCCGGGCGGACACGAGCACCACCACGAGGAGGGGGAGGAGCACGAGGAAGAAGAGGAGGGGGAGGAGCCGGGCGTACGGGTCGACCTGACCCAGCGCCGCTACGACCTGCGCGGCGGCGTCACCCGCCCCTTCGCCTTCTTCCGGGGTGCCAACGTCCGTTTCGGCGTCTCCGACTACGAGCACCAGGAGCTCGAGGGGGAGGAGGTCGGCACCCTCTTCACCAGCGACAGCCGCGAGGGCCGGGTGGAGCTGCTCCAGCGGCAGGTGGGCCCCCTGACCGGCTCG
>DASPJI010000037.1:0-5957 GCA_035628695.1 Thermoanaerobaculia bacterium
ATAGCGGTGCTCGAGGTCGACGCGCGCCTTCTCGAGATCTCGCTCGGCCTGGTTCAGCCAGTCGCGGCTCCGCTCCATGGCCGGATTCTATCCCCGCCGGATACGGATCGACCAGGGCTCGTGTTACCCACAGTGTCCTCTTCAGCCGTTGGCCTCGCACCCTGTCTCTGCGATACCCTGTAGGCAAGGATGCGATCCGACTATCAAGTCTTCAAGCTCTGGTTCATGGCCGTCCTGCCGCTGGCCAAGGACGCGATCCATGTCTATGTGGGCTTCGGCTGCCTGCTGGTCGCCCTGCTCCTGCTGCGCCTCAAGCTGTCCTCGTTCTGGTGCCTGGTGCCCGGCCTGGTGGTGTCGCTGATCATGGAGGCCCTCGACCTGCGCGACGGCTACGCCTGGGGGGAGAGCCTCAAGGACCTCATCAACACCAACGCCATCCCGTTCATCCTGGTCGCCCTGGCCCGCTGGCGGGTGTTCAACATCTATTGATGGCCTGACTCTCTCGGGAGCCCGTATGGAGAAGGTGGACCACTGGCAGAGCCTCTGGGGGCAGACGTACGCCGACAAGCCTACGGAGGGGGATCCCACCCTGGTCCTCTCGGGCTGGAACAGCAGCTACACCGGCAAGCCGATCCGCCCCGACGAGATGAAGGACTGGGTGGAGCGCACGGTCGAGCGCATCCTCGCCCCCTCCCCCCGCCGCGTCCTGGAGCTCGGCTGCGGCATGGGCCTCCTCCTCTTCCGGGTCGCCCCCAAGGTGGGCGCCTACTGGGGCGTCGACTTCTCGGCCGAGGCCCTCGCCCACGTCGGCGAGCACGCCGCCCGCCTCGGCCTCGCCAACGTCGAGCTCCTCCAGCAGGGGGCCGACGACTTCACCCGCCTGCGCCAGGCGGAGCCGTTCGACACGCTGGTGATCAACTCGGTCCTCCAGTACTTCCCGGACATGGACTACCTGCTGCGCGTCCTCGAGAGCGCCCAGGAGATCCTCGTGCCCGGGGGCCGGATCTTCCTGGGGGACATCCGCAGCCTGCCGCTGCTGTCGGCCTTCCACGCCTCGGTCCAGATGCTCCAGGCGGACGGCACGACGCCGCTCGCCGAGCTGCGGGAGCGGGTGGAGAAGCTGACCCGCGAGGAACGGGAGCTGGCGCTCGCCCCCAGCTTCTTCGCCGAGCTGGCTGATCTCCGGCGGCGCTTCCCGCGCATCACCCGGGTGGAGATCCAGCTCAAGCGCGGCCGCTACCGCAACGAGCTGACCCGCTTCCGGTACGACGCCGTCCTCTGGCTGGACGGCTCCGGGGCCGTGCCCGATCCCGAGAGCTGGCTCGACTGGCGCGGCGAGGGGCTGACGCTGCCGGACCTCAAGCGCCGCCTCGCCCAGGAGGGCCCCGCCCTCCTCGGCGTGCGCGGCATCCCCAATGCCCGCATCCTCCCCGAGACCCGCGCCGTCGAGCTGATCCAGGCGGGCGCCTCGGAGGCCGGGCCGCTGCACACGGTGGACGACCTGCTGGCCGCCATGCGCGGGGTGCGCGGCGGGATCGAGCCCGAGGACCTGTGGGCGCTGAGCAAGACGCTGCCGTACGACATCGAGGTCGGCTGGGGGGAAGACCACCCCGACGGCGCCTTCCAGGCCGTCTTCCGGCGGCGCTAGGCCTTCACCCCACGGCTGCCTCTCCCGGTCCGCCCATTCGTAGATGAAACAGCGCCTTCCCCGCCGTCGCGGGGGAGGCGCTTTTCTCTTGGGGGAGTTTTCGGCGGCGGTTCGGAAGCTTCCGGCGGCTTGGCGAAGAGTACGACGGCGCGTCAGAGGTTCCAATGGCCCAGCGGAGACTCCGGCAGCCTGTCGAAGACACCGGCGAAGCGCCGGAAGCTTCGGCCACCCGGCGCAGACTCCGGCAACGCGCCGGGAGCTTCGACAGCTCGCTGGAAGCTTCCGTTGGCCCGTCAGAGTTTGCGGCGGCCCGCCGGGACCTCTGACGGCGCGCCGGAAGCTTCGGCAGCGCACCGGAAGCTTCGGCCGTCCGTCGGAAGCTCTGACAGCGCGTCGGAAACTCTGATACCGCGTCGGAAGCTTGCGACGGCTCGTCGGAGACTCCGACAGCCTGTCGGATCGTATGACGGCGTCTGTACGCCTACGCCGCTTCGCGGCTGGAGATCCCTGAGGCCTGAGGCCGGCTGCTCACATCACCTGTTCGGCGAGGGTCTCCCCGAGCGGGGCGCGGCCCACCTCGGTGAGCAGGCGCGCCAGCTCGGCGGGGTCCACCGGCTTGACCAGATACGAGTCGAAGCCGGCCTGGAGGGCGCGGCGGCGGTCCTCCGGCTGGCCGTAGCCGGTCATGGCGATGAGCGCCATCTGGTTGCCGTCGTAGACCGAGCGGATGCGGCGCGCCACCTCGTTGCCGTCCATCCCGGGCAGCCCGATGTCGACCAGCGCCACGTCGGGCTGGGTGGCGAGCGCCTTCTCCAGGCCGGTCACGCCGTTCTCGGCCAGGTCCACCCGGTGCCCCCAGATCTCCAGCAAGTCGCGCATCGACTCGCGGCCGTCCGGGTTGTCCTCGATCACCAGGACGTGCAGCTTGCCACCGTGCGCGCGGTGGTCGTTGCGGAGCTCGAAGACGGGGGCCTGCGCGGCCTCCTCTGGAGCCTGGGCCGGTACCGGGAAGGGGATCGGGCGGGCGATCCGGACGGGCTGGTGGAGGGGCAGCCGCACGGTGAACTCGCTCCCCCGGCCCGGCCCGTCGCTCGCGGCCTCCACCCGTCCGCCGTGCATCTCGACGAGGCTGCGGACCAGGCCGAGGCCGAGCCCGAGCCCGCCCTCGGAGCGCTGCCGGGAGCTCTCCACTTGGGTGAACGGCTCGAAGATGCGCGGCAGCATCTCCGTGGCGATACCGACGCCCGTGTCCCGCACCCGCACCGTGGCCTCGCCACCGTCCGGTCCGACCGTGATCTCGAGCTTGCCGCCGCGGGGCGTGTACTTGATCGCGTTCTGAAAGAGGTTGCAGACCACCTGCTCGAGGCGCACGGGATCCCCCTGGACGACCGCCGGCTCCGTCCGCACTTCCACCTCCAGTCCCTGTGTCTCCGCCAGGGAGGCCATGCCCAGCTCCTGCAGGCAGCGGACGGTCACCTCCTCGAGGTCGACCGCCTGGTGCTTGAGGATGATCTTGCCCAGGGTCACCCGGGAGACGTCCAGCAGGTCGTCCACCATGCGGGTGAGGTGAGTGGCCTGGCGGGCGATGACCTCCCGCTGCCGCACGGCCGGCTCCTCGCGCGAGCCGACCTCGTCCAGCACCCAGAGGGCATTGCGGATCGCCGACAGGGGGTTGCGCAGCTCGTGGCCGAGCATCGCCAGGAACTCGTCCTTGCGGCGGTCGGCGTCGGCGAGCCGGCGCAGCAGGTCGCGCACCTCGTACTGGCGGCGGCGGGCGCGCAACGCCGCCTGCACGGCGCTCGCCAGCGAGCTCACCCGCACCGGGCGCTCGAGGATGGTGGCGTTGCTGAGCGGCCCCAGCGTCTCGAGCACGTTCAGGCTGTCGCCGCCGCGGCTGAAGACCACCAGCGGCAGGTCCGACCAGGGCTCCTGCTTCTTAAGCGCCTCCCGCAGCCCGTTGACGGTCCACGGCAACAGGGCCTCCTCGGCCAGGATCACCAGCCCCGCCCCCGCATCGATCTCCCGGAAGAGCTCCTGTTCGCTCGCGCAGGCGTGGGCGGACAGCCCCTGCTGCCCGAGGATCTGGCAGGCCAGGGCGGCGTCGCGCCCGGTGGGGGCCAGGATGAGGATCCGTTCTTCTCGCGGCTCAGCCATGTCCATCCCCGAGGAGTTGCTCGCGGTCGTTGAAGATCAGGTTTTGTCCGCTCAGGATGCCCTGGAACTCCCGCAACTGGTTCCCGACCTGGATGCCGGGCCCCAGGCGCAGCTCGCGGACGCTCCGCTCGTGGTTGCCGGTCCGCTTCTTGACCACCGAGATCGCCTGGCGCACGCTGCCGAAAGCCTCGAAGTAGCGGACGACGATGATGTTGTCCGACAGATAGGTCAGCTCGATGGCCGACTCCAGGTCCGACCCCACCAGGCCGTGCTGGGCGAGGACCATGAAGGTGACGACGCCCTGCTGGTTGAGGTGCGACAGGAGCTCGTGCAGGTGGAGGGTCAGGAAGCGCTCCTCCGGCATCGCGTGGCGATAGCCGTTCAGGCTGTCGATCACCACGATCCGGCAGCCGGTGTCCACCGCCTGCCGCACGGCCTGGGCGAACTCGCCGGGCGCCATCTCCGCCGGGTCGATCTGGCGCAGGGAGATCGTGCCGCTTTCCAGGTGCTGACCGACGTCCAGGCCGAGACCTTCGGCGCGGATCCGCCAGGTGTCCGGCGACTCGTCGAAGAGGAAGATCGCCGACGGCTCGCCGCGCGCCGCCGCGGCCGTGACGTACTGCGAGGTGATCACGGTCTTGCCTACGCCCGAAGGCCCCAGCAGCATGAGGCTGGTACCCCGGTCCACGCCGCCTCCCAGGAGCTGGTCGAGCTCCGGCAGGCCGCTCGCCAGGGTCTCGCGCTGGAACGAGCGCTGGTGCCCGGCCGCGACGAGCCGCGGATAGATGACGAGCCCGCCGGTCTCGATCCTGAAATCGTGGAAGCCGTCGTGGAAGCGGACGCCGCGTACCTTCTTGATCCGCAGCCGGCGGCGCTGGCCGCCGTACTCGGGGGCCAGCTGCTCCAGCGCGATCACCCCGTGCGTCAGGCTCTGGAGCTGGAAGTCGCCCGACGTCGACGCGTCGTAGTCGAGCAGCAGGACGGTGCAGTTGCGTTGCGTGAAGTACTGCTTCAGGGACAGCACCTGGCGCCGGTAGCGCAGGGAGTCGCGGGCGAGCAGGCGCATCTCCGACAGCGAGTCGAACACCACCCGCGTCGGGTTGACCTTCTCCACCACCTCGAGCACCGAGCGCGTGGTCTCCGACAGCTCGATCTCCGACGGGTGGAACAGGGTGTATTGGGAGTCGGCCTGCAGGCTCTCCTCCGAGGTCTGGAGGTCGCAGATGGTGATGCCGTCGAGCGTCCAGCCGTGAGAGCGGGCGACGTCGCGCAGCTCCTCTTCGGTCTCCGACAGCGTGACGTAGACCCCGGCCTCGCCGCGCCGCGCCCCCTCGAGGAGGAATTGGAGTGCGAGGGTGGTCTTGCCCGCGCCCGGGTCCCCCTCGACCAGGTACATGCGGTTGCGGGGGAATCCTCCCCCGAGGATCTCGTCCATGCCCGCGATGCCGGTCGCTGCACGGTCGAGAAGGTGAGATGCCTCTCGGCTCATGATGGTCTATGTCTCCTCAGTTCGAGGAGAGGCGGCCAGGCAGGGAACCCATGGGTCGCATCTTCTATAGGCCGCCGCTCCAAGAGTCTGCGCTCCGATCTGGCGTCGCAGGCCGCGGCGGATCGAGGGTGCGTTGTGCAAGGTGAATGCCACAGGAAATCTTATCGAATCCCGGGCGCCGGATCCTCGGGCAGCACCCAGTCCTCCCGGCCTATTCTCTGCCAGGAAAAGACCGGGAGCAGGTCGGCGGGCCGGCAGGGCTCGGGACGGTCGAGCAGCCCCAGCGACCAGGCGAGGTAGCCGGTCACGGCTGCGGGGAACAGGCCCGCCGACCGCAACGAGCGCAGGGTCAGCCCCGCGTCGCGCTTCGACAGCTTCTCTCCCCGGGCGTTGACCACCAGGGGCACGTGGGCGTACGCCGGCGGCTCGCCCCCGAGCGCCTCGATGAGCTGGATCTGCCGCGCCGTGGAGGAGAGCAGGTCCGCCCCCCGCACCACGTCGTCGATCCCCATCGCCAAGTCGTCCACCACCACCGCGAGCTGGTACGCCCAGAGTCCGTCGCGGCGCTTCAGCACGAAGTCGCCGACGGTCTCGTCCACCCGCTCGGTCAGCGGGCCGTAGACCCGGTCCGTGAAGGTGACCGGCCGGTCGTGCACCTGGAAGCGG
>DASPJI010000038.1:0-2720 GCA_035628695.1 Thermoanaerobaculia bacterium
AGAACGATCAGAAAACTCGCAGGACGTCTCATACCTTCTCTCTTTCTACAGGCCTTGAAGGGTTGATTTTCATGACTGCACGGCCAGTAGAACGAAGCTCCGCAGCCATCCCCCTCACGGGTTGGCACGCTGGTTGAAGCCCGTTACGCTGGAGCGCCCGCGACGGGGCTACCCGCCCGGAGGAGGAACCATGGAGCTGGAAGTGCGGCATGACGAAGGCGCCAGAAAGTATTATGCGCTAATCGACGGCAGGGAGTCGGTGCTCGAGTACTCCGAGGCGCGCGAGGGGACCCTCAATTTCTTCCACACCTATGTGCCGCCGGAGCTGCGGGGCCGCGGCATCGCCGACGAGATCGTCCGCCATGCCCTCGAGGACGCGGAGAGGCGCGGGATGAAGGTCATCCCGTCCTGCTGGTTCGTCCGCGTCTACATCCAGAGACATTCGCGTTACCAGCCGCTGGTCGCCTAGAGAGAGGAAGCCTGATGGATTTCGAAGTCCAGCACGAGGAAGGGAACAAGTACTACGCCGTGATCGACGGCTCCGAGGCCGCCGTGGGGTACTTCAAGCTCGACGACGAGACGCTCGACTTCCAGCACACCTACGTGCCGGAGAAGCTGCGCGGCCAGGGGGTGGCCGAGAAGCTGGTCCGCCACGCCCTCGACGATGCCCGGCGGCGGCGTCTTCGGGTGCTCCCGAGCTGCCCCTACGTCAAGCGGTTCGTGGAGCGGCACCCGGAGTACCAGCAGGGCCTGGCCCGGGCCTAGCGGAAAATCAGGGTTCCGTTCTCCAGCTCCAGATCCAGGACGTCCCCCTCGCGGTCCACCAGGAAGGTGAGCGAGGGATCCAGGGTCAGAGGCGCCCGGGTCCCCCGCCGCACCCACTTGCCCGTAGGGATCCGCACCTCGAAGATCGCCCCGGGGAAGCGGTTGAACGAGCCGTCCGTCGAGTCGAAGGTGATGAGGACGAGGCCCGGCGTCGAGACGTCGGCGTTGAAGCGCACGTTGCCCATCCGCGGGTCGACGCGCACGAAGGGGGGCTTGCGGGCGATCGACTTGTCGTACCGGAAGCCGATCCGGCCGCTGCCGAGAGGCTCCGACATCTTGGTCTCCAGGCCGATGATGGCCATGCGGCCCGGCTTCACGACGCCGGTGGGCTCCACCTCCAGCTCCTGGGCGCCGGTGTCGGCCACGATCTCGAGCTCGCCATTGCGCGGCTCCACCTGCACGCGCCGCCCCTTGTCGTCGACCAGGGTGGTGCCGGGATCGATCCCGATCTCGTAAACCTGCCCGGGCTGCACCCAGTCGGCCAGCCGGAAATAGAAGATGGCCAGCGGCCCGTCGGCGGAGTTGATAGTGCGCGACGGCGAGTTGAAGCTGAGGGTTGCCCTCCGGGTGTCGAAGCTCCCCTGGAAGCGGGCATCCTGCCGGGCGCTGAAGACCACGAAGCTCTCCAGCGCGACGAAGGGGCTCGGGCCGCTCGGACCGGAGCCGCCCCCCTCGCCTTCACCCTCGCCACCCCGTCCCCGCCGCTTGGACGCCTCGATCGCCTTGGTGCGGAGGCCGCCGCTCCGGAACAGGATCTGCCCCTGGCCGATGGCCCGCGACGCGTAGGTGCGGACCACCACGGCGACGACGCCGCCGGGAACCCCCTCGGCGTCGTTGGTGCGCAGCGCGAGCTTTTCGGCGGCCGAGGCGGTCTCGGGAACGGCCAGGGCACCGAGCAGGAGGAGCGGGAGAACGAGAAGGATCCGGAGACGCGGCATGGGTGTCATGGGTCTTACCTCGAAGTCGAGCCGTTCTCTCCGGCCGGCCGCACACGGAAGCGGGCCGGCGTGGAGGTGGCGATCCGGTCGCCTTGGGTGTCCAGGGCCTCCACCGTCCAGGTGTAGGCCACCGCGGGATGGAGACTGCGGACCAGCGCCTGCGGCAGACGGACCGGCGAACCGGAGGCCGTCTCTTCCCATACGACCGAGCCGTCGACAGAGAGCAGGCGCCAACGATAACTGTGGGCCGCGGGAATTTCTTCCCACCGCAGCTCGGACGGGACGGCGGCGATCTCGCCGACGGGGGCGACGACGGCCAGGTCCGCGCCGCGCATCACGCCGCCTCCGCCGCCCGCGCCGGGCTCGGGGAGCGGCGGCGCCGACCGCATCTGAAAGAGGAGGCCGAAGACCAGGGCCAGCATGGCCGCGGCGGCCAGGCCCATGGCCGGCAGGAAACGGGACCGGCGGCGCGCCGCCGGGAGGGCGGACGCCATGGGCATCTCGGGAGACCGGGCGGGCGCGGCCGCCGGGAAGGGCACCACCTTCGCCTCGCGCACGGCCCTGGGAGATGCGGGACGCCCCTTCTCCAGGCGGGCGAGGATGAAATCCATGTCCTCGCGCCGGGCCGCCATCTCCTCGCTGTCCTCCGACGGCGGCTCGAAGAGGCGGGCGAGGTCGCGCTCGGCGGCGCAGGCCGGGCAACCCGCCACGTGCTCGTCGAGACGGCGGCGCTCCTCGTCCGACAGGTCGCCGGCCTCCCAGCTCAGAAAGGCCTCGGGGGGTGGGCAGCCATGCTCGGGCGAGTGGGCCGCCCGCAGCGCCTCACCGAGCGGGAGCCCCTGGGGTGTGCCGTCCTTCATGGCTTTCCTCCGCCGGCCGCCGCCGGCTGTGCGGACGCTGCCAGCCGGCGCCGCAGCTTGCGCAAGCCGCTGACCACGTAGGCCTTCGCTCCCGATT
>DASPJI010000039.1:0-2117 GCA_035628695.1 Thermoanaerobaculia bacterium
CGGGGTATGGCGGCCGTACGCCCGGGGATGATCTCCGTCTCCGCGGGTATGGCGGCTGGTTCGAGGGGAAAAACGCCCGCGCTGTCCGCGATGCCGCCGGGGCACCCTCTCAGAGCCGGAGGCGGACGCGGATCTCCCGTACGATCTCGGCGGGCTCGCGGTCCACGGGGATCGACAGGGCCTCCCCCTCGGCGGGCGCTTCCAGGGCCGCGAGCTGGCTCGCCAGGAGCGAGCGGGGCATGAAGTGGCCCTGCCGCGCGGCGAGCCGGCGGTCGATCTGCTCGAAGCTGCCCTGGAGGTGGACCAGCGCCACCCCGGGGCGGCCGGTGCCGAGGATTTCGCGGTAGGAGCGCCGGAGGGCGGAGCAGGTGAGGACCGCCCCCTCTCCCGACGCGAGGCAGCGGTCGATCAGCTCGCGCAGGACGTGGAGCCAGGGGAGGCGGTCGCCGTCGTCCAGGGGGAGGCCGGCAGCCATCTTCTCGAGGTTGGCACGGGGGTGAAGGCTGTCCCCCTCGTGGAAGCTCCACCCCAGCTCGGCGGCGAGGAGGCGCCCCACGGTCGTCTTGCCGCTGCCGGAGACGCCCATGATGATGACCACCATGAGAGGAGGTCAGGGTCCCGGCTTGCGCTGGGCGCCCAGGGAGATCGGGGTCATCTTGTCGGGGTTCTTCTTGAGCTCGCGCGCCAGCCGCTCGCCGAGCTGGCGCTGGAGCTTGCGGCGCTCCTCGTCGCCGGCCTTGCTGAGGTCGACCCAGCCGCCGGCCATCATGCCGTGCCCGCCCCCCTTGCCGCGGCGGCCGACGAGGCGGTGCATGACGGCGCCGGCGTCGGCCCGGGTGTTGGTGGTGCGGATCGACAGGTAGAGGCGGTCGCTGAAGATGCCGGTGCAGAGCGACCAGGTCTTGCCCTCCATGCGCAGCAGCAGGTCGGCGATCTCGGGCACGATGTCCGACTGCTCCACGTTGCCGAGATGGCTGACGATCAGGGTGTCGGCCTCGAGGAGCTTCTCCAGCGCCTCGTGGAGGTTGCTGAAGTAGGTGAGCGGCAGGCGGGGGCTCTGGATGCGGGCGAGGAGGCGGTGGTTCGCCTGCGGGAAGAAGTGGTCGTAGACCGCCTTGTCCGGGCCGGTGTACTCGCGGGCGAAGTCCCGCGTCTCCGAGCGGATGGCGTAGATCAGGGCGGTGGCGACGGCCTGGGTGGGCTTGGCGCCGCTCGCCAGGAGGTACTCGGCCAGGATGGTGGCGGTGGCGCCGTAGGGCGGCCGGACGTCGAAGAAGGGTCCGGCCTGGGTGTTCTGCCGCACTGGGTGGTGGTCGATGACGATGTCGGGGGTGATCCGCGCGGGGAGCTGGTTGTTGCCGGTGCGGGGCTGCGTGTCGACCAGGGCGAAGCGCTGGTAGCTCTTGAAGTTGAGGTTGCGGACGTGGCTGAGCTCGAGGCGCAGGCTGCGCACCATCTCGCGGTTCTCGGCGCGGCCGATGATGCCGCCGTAGGCCATGGTGACCTTCTGCTTGAAGGCGCCGCGCAGCACCCGGGTGAGGATCAGGGCGGAGGCCAGGGCGTCCGGGTCCGGGTTGTCGTGGGTGAGGACCAGCCAGCGGCCGGCCTTGCCGCCGTCCTGGACGAGCCGGGTAAGGGCCGCGTAGCAGTCCCTGGTGGTCTCCGTGATCATGGGAGGGCCGATTCTACTGCACGTGCTACCATTCCCCGGCCCGCCCGGCCTCCTGTCCGGTAGCCTGCCCGGGGGCAACCCCTTTATGATCGACGAGGTCTTCCGCATCGGCTCATTCGCCATCAGCCCCTTCGGGCTGATGCTGGTCTTCGCCTTCCTGGCGAGCTATTTCCAGCTCCGCTGGGGCATGCAGCGCCTGAACATCGGCGACGAGGAGGACGCGAGCGCCCTCATCTTCGCCGCCGGCGTCGGCGGCATCGTCGGCGCCAAGGTCTACTACGCCATCCTCACCCAGAGCTGGCGGGTGCTCTTCGACCGCTCCGGCCTGGTCTGGTACGGCGGCTTCATCCTCGGCGCCATCGCGGTGCTGCTGGTGATGCGCTGGCGCCGGATCCCGGCCTGGCCGCTGGTGGACGCGTCGGCGCCGGCCCTCGCCCTCGGCTAC
>DASPJI010000040.1:0-2310 GCA_035628695.1 Thermoanaerobaculia bacterium
CCCCGGCCGGGCCGGCGGCGGCGAGGAGCTGGGCGGGCTCAATGGCGTCCGGCTGTACCTCCAGCGCGTGGCCCTCCAGGGGAGTCGTACCCTGGTGGACGACCTCGCCGGGACAACGCCCGCTCCGGCCGCCGCGGGGGACGCTCGGTGAGCGAGGACCGCTCTCTTCGCAACCACCTCCTCTATCTGTTGCGGGGAGGCGGTGCCCATGCGCATTTCGAGCAGGTGATCGCCGACCTCCCGGCGGAGCTGCGCGGCGTCCGCCCTCAGGGCGCCGTTCACTCCGCCTGGGAGGTCCTGGAGCACCTGCGGATCACCCAGTGGGACATCCTGGAGTTCAGCCGCAACGCCGGTCACGTCTCCCCGGACTGGCCGGAGGGCTACTGGCCGAAGGAGCAGGCTCCGCCCGACGGCCGGGCCTGGGACTGTACCCTCGAAGCCTTCCGGCAGGACCTCAAGGCCATGCAGGAGCTGGTGGACGACGCCGGAACCGACCTCTACGCCCGCATCCCGTGGGGGGACGGCCAGACCATCCTCCGCGAAGCCCTCCTGGTGGCCGACCACAACGCCTACCATCTGGGAGAGCTGGTGCTGCTGCGGCGCCTGCTGGGGGCTTGGCCTCCGGCGGAGTAGGGGAGGGGGGACGCTGCGAGGCCCGCTGTCGTTGTATCCTCTGGCGAGAGGCTAGGCCATGCAGAACCATCACTACAAGTTCGACCGCATCACCTTCGATCCGGATCAGTGCTCCGGGAAGGCGTGCATCCGAGGGATGAGGATGCCGGTCGCCTCGATCCTGGCCTATTTAGGCTCCGGCATGACCCAGGAGCAGATCCTGGAAGAGTGGCCGGAGCTCGAAGGTGAGGATCTCCACCAGGCGCTGGCTTATGCGGCCTCCGTCCTCGAAGAGCGGGTCGTGCCTCTCGTCGAGTCCGCACGGCCTTGAACTTCCTCCTGGACATGAATCTCCCTCGGCAGCTCGGCCGCCTTTTGGCCGGGCGTGGGCACGGCTGGAGGCATGTCGCCGACATCGGCTTCTACAAAGCGATGGACAAGGAGATCCTGGCCGAAGCCAAGATTCGTGGCGAGGTCATCCTCACTCACGACCTGGACTACGGAACCCTGCTGGCTTTCTCAGGAGAGTCGGAGCCATCCGTGGCGATCTTCCGGCAGAGCGACATTCTTCCGTCTGCTCTCTTCGAGTCGATGATGAGGAACTGGCACGAATGTGGGCCGGCTCTGGAAGCGGGGGCCATCGTCATCTTTGAGGACACGGCGATCCGAATCCGTCCTCTCCCCATCGGCCGTGGGCTGAGCTGATCGGGCTCGTATATCAAAGGGTAGCCGGGCGCCTTCGCTCAGGCGCCCGGCCAGCCCTCCCCCCTCACTTCGTGCTCTGGATCACCGGCCGGGAGTAGCGCTCGCCGGCGGCCACGCCCTTCGGGGCGATCTCGTCGATCTGCCGCAGCTCCTCTTCCGAAAGATCGACCGACAGCGAGCCGACGTTCTCCTCCAGGCGGTCGCGGCGCTTGGTGCCGGGGATGGGGGCGAAGTCGGGGTCCTGAGCCAGCACCCAGGCGAGGGCGAGCTGGGCCGGGGTGCATCCCTTCCGGCGCGCCATGTCCTGGATGGCATGGACGAGCTCCAGGTTCTTGGCGAAGTTCTCGCCCTGGAAGCGGGGGGCCGTCCGCCGGTAATCGTCCGGCGCCAGGTCGTCGAACGACTGGATCTGACCCGTGAGGAAGCCCCGGCCCAGCGGGCTGTAGGGCACGAAGCCGATGCCCAGCTCCCGGAGCACGGGGAAGATCTCGTCCTCGGGCTCCCGGCTCCACAGCGAGTACTCGGTCTGGAGCGCCGTGATGGGGTAGACCTCGTGGGCCCGGCGGATCGTCTCCTCCGATGCCTCCGAGAGTCCGAGGAAGCGGACCTTCCCCTCGTCCACCAGCTCCTTCATGGCCCCGACCGTCTCCTCGATGGGGACCTCCGGGTCCACACGATGCAGGTAGTAGAGGTCGATGTGGTCGGTGCCGAGCCGGCGCAGCGACCCTTCGCAGGACGGACGCACCACCTCCGGCCGCCCGTCGACCCCGACGATGGCACCCGTCTCCTTATTCCGTACGACGCCGAACTTGGTGGCGAGCACCACCCCGGCGCGCCGCCCCGCAAGGGCGCGGCCGACCAGCTCCTCGTTGCGGCCCTGGCCGTACATCTCGGCCGTGTCGAGGAACGTCACCCCGAGCTCGAGCGCCCGGTGGATCGTGGCGATCGACTCGGAGTCGTCCGTCTGGCCGTAGAACTCCGACATCCCCATGC
>DASPJI010000041.1:0-2540 GCA_035628695.1 Thermoanaerobaculia bacterium
CGCAGCCTCAGCCACTCGCCGCTCTTCCAGGTGCTGTTCGTCCTCTTGCATCAAGGCCCGGAGGCCAAGGTCTCACCGAAGGGGCTCGTGACCGGCCCCTTCCCGGCCGAGCGGGGGACCTCCAAATTCGACCTCATGCTCGCGCTCTACGCGGCTGGCGAGGCGTTCACCGGCACGATCGAGTACGCCACGGACCTCTTCGACCGGCCGACCATCGCACGGCTCGCGGAGCACCTGCGGACCTTGGCGTCGGCCGTCTCGGCCGCGCCGGACGGGCTGCTCTCCGAGCTGCCCCTGCTCGGCGAGGCCGAGCGGCACCAGCTCCTGGCCGAGTGGAACGACACCGCGCAGCCGTTGCCGGACCTGTCGCTCCACCACCTCTTCGAACGGCAGGCGGAGCGGACGCCGGATGCCGCGGCGGCGAGCTTCGCCGACCACTGGCTGACCTATGCCGAACTGGCGCGGCGGGCGGCACGTCTGGCCCGCCACCTGCGCCGCCTGGGGATCGGCCCCGAGTCCCGAGTGGGGCTGGGCGTGGACCGCTCGTTCGAGATGGTGACGGGAGTCCTCGGAGTCCTCACGGCCGGGGCCGCCTACGTGCCTCTGGACCCCGCCCTCCCCCGGGAGAGGCGCGCCTACATGCTGGAGAACGCCGGCGTCGAGGTCCTGCTGACGCGCTCGGGGTTGCTCGATGAGATGAGCCAGGACGGGGTGCGGAGCCTTTGCCTCGACGGTCCCGCCCTGGAGGGGCCGGTGGTCCCGCCGGCGGCTCACCCTCCGGACCCCGGCTGCCTCGCCTACGTCATCTATACCTCGGGCTCCACGGGCAGACCCAAGGGGGTCGGGCTGCCGCGCCTCGCGCTCTCGAACCTGATCGACTGGCACCTCCGTCACTTCCTGGGCGGCGTCCGCACCCTGCAGTTCGCTTCGCTGAGCTTCGACGTGAGCTTCCTCGAGATGTTCGCCTGCTGGGGCTCGGGTGGGACCCTCCTCCTCGTTTCCGAGGAGCTGCGGCGGGACGTGCCGGCCCTGGCGCGCTTTCTCGTCGAGGCGGAGGCCGAGAAGGCGATCTTCCCGGTCGTGATCCTCCAGCGCCTGGCCGAGGAGTACGCCGGGCGCGGCTTCCGTCCGCTGCCGCCGCTCGCCGAGATCACCACCATGGGCGAGCAGCTCCAGACCACCCGGGTGATGGGGGAGCTGCTGCGGCGCCTCGGCGGCTGTGCCTTCCACAACCACTACGGCCCGTCCGAGAGCCACGTCGTCACCGCCTTCGCCCTCGATCCCGGCCCGGCGAGCTGGGCGACCCACCCGCCGATCGGCCTCGCGATCGCCAACACGCGCGTCCATCTGCTCGACGAGCGGCTCGCGCCCGTACCGGTGGGCGTCCCCGGCGAGCTGGCGATCGGCGGCGTCTGCCTGGCGCGCGGCTACGCCGGCCGTCCCGACCTGACGGCGGAGAAGTTCGTGCCGGACCCATTCGCCGGCTTGGGGCACGAGCCCGGAGCGCGTCTCTACCGGACCGGCGACAAGGTCCGCCGGCTCCCTGACGGAAACCTGGACTTCCTCGGCCGTTTCGACCACCAGGTGAAGGTGCGCGGCTTCCGCGTCGAGCCGGAGGAGATCGAGTCGGTGCTCGGCGGCTGCCCGGGCGTGCGGCAGACGGTGGTGCTGGCGCGGCGGATGGGTGCCGGGGACACGCGCCTGGTCGCCTACATCGTGCCGGAGCCCGGTGCCGGTTCGCCGGGTATCTGGCGGACCTTCCTGCGCGAGAGGCTGCCGGACTACATGGTCCCCTCGCATTTCGTGGTGCTGGAGGCCTTGCCGCTCAACGCCAACGGCAAGGTGGACCGCGGGGTGCTCCCCGCGCCGGCGGAGGAGACGGCGCGGCCGGAGCTCGCGGCGGTCTACGCCGCGCCACGCACGCCCATCGAGGAGACCCTGGCGGCGATCTGGAGCGACGTGCTGGGGATCGAGCGCGTCGGGGTCGAGGACGGCTTCTTCGAGCTCGGCGGTCAGTCGCTCCTCGCCACCCAGGCGATGTCGCGGGTGCGCCAGGCGTTCGGTGTCGAGGTGCCCCTGCGCGCGCTCTTCGAGGGGCCGACCGTCGCCGAGCTGGCGCGCGCCGTCGAGGCGGCGCGCGCGGGCCTGGCAATGGCCGGTCCGGAGGCGCCCCCCCTGGTGAGGATGCCGGCCTCGGCGCGGGCCGGCGAGCTGCCGCTCTCTTTTGCGCAGCAGCGCCTCTGGTTCCTCGACCTATTGGTGCCGTACAACCCCTTCTACAACATGTTCGGCGCGGTGCGGCTCTCCGGTCCGGTGGATGTGCCGGCCCTGCGCGAGGCCTGCCGCGAGATCGCCCGCCGTCACGAGGTGCTGCGGACCACCTTCTCCTCGGTGGCCGGCCGGCCGGTCCAGGTCATTGCCGCCGAGCCGCCTCCGGGCTTTCCACTGATCGACCTCGGCGGGCTCACGGAAGCGGCGCGGCGGAAGGAACTGGCCCGCCTCGCCCTCGCCGAGGGGCGGCGGCCGTTCGATCTGACCCG
>DASPJI010000042.1:0-18978 GCA_035628695.1 Thermoanaerobaculia bacterium
CGTTCGGGTAGGTGGCGACCACCCGGCGCTCGATGCGGCTGTCCGGCGGACTGGTCTGGAAGACCGGCGAGTCGGCGAAGTAGGCCGCCTCCTCCGCCTGGAGGCCGTGGCTCAGCGGGTGCTCCGGGTCGAACCGGACGCGCAGCATGGAGCCGGGGCAGTGGAAGCTCTCCTCGCTCACCCGCTCGAGGACGTTGCGCACCGGCAGGCCGAGGAGCTTGATGGCGTACCCCGCCGAGGCGTCCAGGGCGACCAGGGTGCCGCCCCCTTCCACCCACTCCTTGAGCTTGCGGCCGCCGTCCGGCCCGAGCCCCCCGGCGTAGGGGGGCGGCAGCGGGGACTGGAAGCGCCGCGCCTCCTCCGAGCCGGGCTCGCCGCGCTCGATGATGTCCGGGTCGACCGAGGGCAGGAGCACCACGTCCACCTTGCCGCGATAGGAGCCGTCCTTCATCTGGGCGTTGTTCAGGTTCTCGTGCGGGAACCGGTAGCGCTCCAGGAGGAACCGGGTCCACCCCTCGTCCATGCTCGCCACCCACGGCTTGTAGAGGCCGACGCGCACCGGCTCGACCCGCCACGCCGCGCCCGACGGGGCCCGCGGCACCGGCACCACCGGCACCCGGAGCTCCCGCGACAGGCGCCCCAGCTCCTCGGGGGCGAGCTGGGGACCGGGCAGGTAGAGATCGCCCGGGGCGCTGCCGGCCACCCCCTCGATCGGCTGGCGCAGCCAGAAGACCTTGCGGCCGTCGGCGAGCAGCCGGTTCAGGAGGGTGACGGCGGAGTCGGCGCCGCGGGGGATCAGGTAGCCGCCGGCGCTCCGGGACACCTCGCCGCCCGGCCAGACCGGCGCCGTGATGTCCGCGAGATTCACCACCGGCTCCACCGCCTCGGCCACCTCGATCCCCATGGAGATCGGCAGCGACCAGGAGGTGACATCGTACGGCGGGATCACCGGCCCGCCGGCGTAGGGGATCACCTCGGGGTAGCGCTGCGGGCGGAGCATGGTGAGCAGGAACTGGCGGTAGGGCTGCGCGGCCGGGATCACGTAGGAGCCCGCGGGGTAGACTGCGCGGCTCCGCCCCCCGCCCCCCGGGCTCGTGACCGCGACGGTGAGCGGCGCCTCGGTCCGCTGCACCCGCACGCCGTGCCGCAGCATCAGGTCCACGAGGAGGGCCGCGGCCACCGGGTCGTGCTGGTCCTCCGGCACGATGAACGCGTACGGCGGCTCGGTCCGCCCGCGCTCCGTGGCCTCGCTCGCCATCTTGTAGACATTGCCGAGCAGGCTGTCGCGGTAGCGCGACCCCGACTCGACGAAGGCCCAGGTGGCGACCAGCTCGTACTCGACGATGTCGCGCAGCCGCCACCAGCCCCCCGGCCAGGGGGAAGGGAAGTTGGAGCGGCGGGTGTACTCGGGCAGCCCCTTGACGCCGCCGCGCAGCTCGCCGGGCTCGATGAGGATGGGGGTGGCGATGCGGGCGCTCGCCACCTCGGTGAGCAGGCCGGTGATGTTCTTCCACCACGCGGTGTTGCGGGTGCCGCCCGGCCAGTAGCTGTCGAAGATCATGTCGTGCCCGACGCCGAGCTTGCCCGCCTCCTCCAGCCGCATGCTCATCACCGTGCCCAGGAGGTCGGCCTGCCGGAAGATCAGCGAGCTCACCTCGGGGGCGAGCGGGTCGGCCTGCGGCGGCACGAACATGCGCGGGCCGGTGGAGCCCATCTGGTGCTCGTCCAGGAAGATCTGCGGGAACCAGCGGTGATAGAGGACGTCGTTGACGACCTGGCTCTCCTTCTGGGTGAGCATGTAGAAGTCGCGGTTGTTGTCGTGCCCGACGTAGGTGTGGTAGAGCCAGGGCATGGCCCCCCCCTCGTACGGGGTGCCGAGGTGCTCGTTGTACCAGTCGATGACCATCACCTGGCCGTCCGGGTTGATCGACGGCATGAGGAGCAGGATGACGTCGTCGAGCCAGGCGAGCTTCCGCCGGTCGGTGGTGGTGGCCACGTCGTGGGCGAATTCCATCGCCATCTGGGTCGATCCCACCTCGGTGGAGTGGATCGTGCAGGTGACCAGGGCGATGGTCTTGCCCTCGGCGGCAAGGGACCGGGCCTCCTCGGTCGACAGCCCCTCCGGATGGGCGAGGCGCCGCGCGATCTCGCGGTAGCGGCCGAGGTTGCGCTGGTTGGCCTCCGAGGTGAGCACCACCACGGCCATCTCGTTGTCCAGGGTGGAGCGCCCGGCGCTCTCGATGCTGATCCGGTCGGACGCGGCGTCGAGGACGCGCAGGTACTCCAGCACCCTGGGATAGGAAGCCAGGCGCCGGTCCTCCCCGACCCGGTGGCCGAGGAACGCCTCCGGCGACGGGGGCTGGCCCGGCGGCGGGGCAGAGGGGGTCTGAGCCAGCGCCGGAACGGCGAGGAACAGGAGAAGGGAGAGGGCCGGCAGGGCGGCACGGCGCATGGTGTCCTCCTTGTAGGAACGGGGCCCGCGGGGACCGACCGCGAGTCTACCCGAGAAAGTATGAAAATCCGGGCATGGCAGCGCCCTTGCTATTGTTATAGAGGGGGCACCCCCGGCGGCGGCCTCCATGGGTGGAGCGATCCTGCTCCAGGCTCCTGACACCCTGACGGGCTCCCCGGGATAAACTCCGAGAGAGAAGCGCGATGAACACCTTTCAGAAGATCCTGCTGACCGGCGCCCTGTCCGCCCTGCTCGCCGCCGCCCCGGTGGCGGCGCAGGCCGAGAAGCGCAACGAGGAGTTCCGCTACCGCTGGCAGCTCAAGAACTTCGTCGGCGCGGTGGCCGGGCTCTTCCTGCCCAACCAGGGCGAGGGGTCCCTCACCTTCACCCGGAACAACGGCCATCTGACGAGCGAGCTGCTGATCACCTCCAAGCAGAGCAAGCAGGGGGAGTTCTTCCGGTACGGCTCGGAGATCGACACGCGGACGCTGCAGCCGATCCGAGCCTGGAGCGCGTATCAGTGGCGTGGCGAGACCAAGTCGAAGAGCGACCCCATCGACCGCGAAGGGGTGCTCGATGTCGCCTCCGGCATCTACTCGATCCGCCAGGACCCGCCGGCCAAGCCGCGGCGCATGGAAATCTGGTCCGAGGGCAAGATCTACCCGGTGGTGGTGATCCCCCTGGGGGTCGAGAAGCGCAAGCTGCCCAGCGGCAAGAAGGTGGAGGCCCGCCACTACTCGATCCGCGGCGTCGACCTGAAGGACCGCCGCAAGTGGAAGGGCAAGCTGGACCTCTGGCTCGCCAACGACGAGGCGGCCACGCCGGTGGAGATCCTGATCTCCCGCAACCTGGCGGACGTCCGCCTGGAGCTGATGTCCGCACCCTGAGCCCTCGGGCCCTCGCCGACAGCCGGAGCCAGCCGGCCGCGGCCCGGGAGAACCCCGCGATCTTTTCGACGAAAGAGGAGGAGAGTGTCATGAGCCGTTGCAAGATCGTCTGGATGATTCCGCTGGCGGCGCTGCTGCTGGCCCTGCCCGCCTGCCGCCGCGAGCAGACCGAAACCCCCGATTCCGCCGTTCTGGAGAACACCGCCGCCCCCGAGGGGACGGTGCCGCCGCTGGGAGCCCCCGTGGACCCCACCGGACCCACCGCCCGGGCGACTCTGCAGGGAGCTCCCGAGGACACCGACTTCACCGGCACCGTGACCTTCACCCAGCAGGGTGACGGCCTGATCGTGATCGCCGACTTCGCCGGCGTGGACACCCCGGGTGAGCACGGCTTCCACGTCCACGAGACCGGCGACTGCTCCCACGACGCGGCCGGCAAGCACTTCACCTCCGCCGGCGGCCACTTCAACCCTAACAACGTGGAGCACGCCTGCCCGCCCAACGAGCCGCGCCACGCCGGCGACCTGGGCAACGTCCAGATCGGCACCAACGGCGCCGGCCGGTCGGAGCAGACGACGAACCTGCTCACCCTCTCCGGCCCCAACTCGGTGGTCGGCAAGGCCATCATCCTCCACACCGGCGCCGATGATTGCCAGACGCAGCCCACCGGCAACGCCGGCGACCGCCTCGCCTGCGGCGTGGTGACGATGGAAGGCAGCCCGGCCCAGTGAGCCGGCGGCTCCGGCCCGCGGTGGTCCTCGCGGCGGTCCTGGCCCTTCCCGGAATCTCGGGCGGGGCCGGTCCCGTCCGGCCCGCCGCCGGCTGGAAGCCTCTCGACCCGCCCGCGGTGGCGGGCTCCCTGTCCCCCAATCTCTCCCTGGCCGGGGGCGAAGTGACGCTCACCTGGCTGGAGCCGCTGGTGGACCCGAAGGGCCGCCAGACCCACCGCCTGCGGGTCTCCCGTCTTTCAGGAGGTCGCTGGTCGGCTCCGGCCACCGCCGCCGCCGGCCCCGACTTCTTCGCCAACTGGGCCGACTTCCCCGGCCTGATCCAGTCGCCCGACGGGGCCCTGCTGGTCTTCTGGCTCGCCAGGACCACCGGCGGCGGCGACTACGACTACGCCGTCCATCTCGCGCGCTCCACCGACGGCGGCCGTACCTGGAAGCCGGCCGGCGTGCTGCACGACGACGGCATCCCCGCCGAGCACGGCTTCGTCGCCTGGGTGCCCGAGGGGAAGAGCGTGCGCGCCTTCTGGCTCGACGGCCGCGAGACCAAGAGCGGCGGCGCCATGACCCTGCGCACCGCCACGGTCACCGACAAGGCCGGCGCCAGCGAGCGGCTCGACGCCCGCATCTGCGACTGCTGCCAGACCGACGCCGCCGTCGCTGCCGACGGCCCGGTGGTGGTCTATCGCGACCGCTCCGACGACGAGATCCGCGACATCTCGATCATCCGCCGCACCGCCGCGGGCTGGAGCCGGCCGGCGCGCGTCCACGCCGACGAGTGGAAGATCCCCGGCTGCCCGGTCAACGGCCCGGCCGTGGCCGCCGCCGGCCGCAAGGTTGCCGTCGCCTGGTTCACCGGCGCGCCCCCCGGTGCCCAGGTCCAGGTGGCCTTCTCGGAAGACGGCGGCGCCCGCTTCGGCGCTCCGGTGCGGATCGACGCCGGCAAGCCGCTCGGCCGGGTCGACGTCGCCCTGGCGCCCGACGGCAGCGCCGTGGTGAGCTGGCTGGAGCTCCTGGAGGGGGGCCGCGCCGCCGTCCGCCTCCGCCGGGTACGCAATGGGAAGGCCGGAGAGCCGGTGGAGATCGCCCGCACCGGCTCCGCCCGCGCCAGCGGCTTCCCGCGCCTGCTCCTCGCCGGCGACCGCCTCCATCTGTCCTGGGTGGAGGATGGCGACGCGGCGCGCCTCCACGCCGGCAGCCTGCCGCTGGCGTCGATCCCGTAAATCTTTCTTTTCGACTCATCCAACCCGTCAGGGTCTCCGTATCCCCTTCAGAGACGAGGCCGGGGTCCATCATCCCCGGCGCCGGCGACGGCGGTCCGGTTCCACAACAGCAGTCGCAACGGCCGTCCCGGAAGCTTTCACCCCCTCGATCCGAGGAGAAACAAGGAGGAGATGATGAGGAGAAGTGTGCGTGTCGCGGGTCTTCTGACTCTGGCCATGGTGCTCGCCCTGTCGGGTCCGGCCCTGGCTTCCAGCCACCGGGAGGCGCCGGCGATCACCGAGCTGCCCAAGGTGGACAACACCGACATCTACATGTTCAACAGCTACGAGGCGGGGCGTACCGGATTCGTGACGCTGATCGCCAACTTCCAGCCGTTCCAGGATCCCTTCGGCGGGCCCAACTACTTCACCATGGATCCGGACGCCCGGTACCGCTTCCACATCGACAACACCGGTGACGGGGTCGAGGACATCACCTTCCAGTTCCGCGTCACCCAGCTCCTGCGCGACCTCCAGGTACCGGTGGGCGGCAAGAACGTCTCGGTGCCGTTGATCAACATCGGGCCGATCACCGGCTCTCCCCAGAACCGCTCGCCCAACCTGAACGTCCTCGAGAGCTACACGCTCTCCGTAATCCGCGGCCGCGTCGACGCCGGCAACCGCAATGTGGAGTTCGCCCGCAACATGGACGCCGGCACCTCCCGCTTCGACAAGCCGGTGGACAACATCGGCCAGAAGTCCATCCCCAACTACGCCGCCTATTCCAGGAACTTCATCTGGAACTTCACGGTTCCGGGCTGCGGCACCTCACAGGGCCGGGTCTTCGTCGGCCAACGCAAGGAGCCGTTCTATATCAACGTCGGCGAGATCTTCGACCTGGTCAACATCGAGGACCCGATCGGCGACCGTGACACCGAGCCCAACGCTCTCGATGACAAGAACATCACCACCTTCGCCCTCGAGGTGCCGGCCAACTGCCTGCGCGGCAGCGGCCCGGTGATCGGCGGCTGGGCCACCGCCGCCCTGCCGCGCAACCGCGGACTCAACAGCAATCCCGAGTTCAAGGATCCCTACAACGAGACCGGCGATTTCGTACAGGTCTCGCGGCTCGGCATGCCGCTGGTCAACGAAGTCGTAATCGGCATCAAGGACAAGAACCGCTTCAATGCCAGCCCGCCGCGCATGGACGCGCAGTTCCTCGACTACGTCACCAACCCGACGCTGCCCGAGCTGCTGGAAATCCTGTTCGGCGCCGCCGGCGTGCGGGCCCCGAACAACTTCCCGCGCACCGATCTGGTCGCCGCCTTCCTGACCGGCCTCCCGGGCCTCAATCAGTTCGGCTCGCCCGCCGAGATGATGCGCCTGAACACCAACATCCCGGCCGTCCCGGCCGCGCAGCAGAACAACCTCGGCGCGCTGGGCGGCGACAACGCCGGCTTCCCCAACGGCCGGCGCCCCGGTGACGACGTGGTGGACATCGAGCTGCGGGTGGCGATGGGCGTCCTTTGCCACGCCTTCCCGGGCGCCTTCTGCAACCCGGCCGACGCCCCGTCGGGCAACCTGCCGTTCACCGACGGCACGCTCCAGGATGCCAGCCAGTTCGACGGCTTCTTCCCCTATCTCCGCGCGCCGCTGCCCGGCTCGCCGAACGGCCCCAACGGCGTCGACGAGAACGACGGCGACGGCGACGGCGACTAAGCCGAGGCCACGCTCCGGGGCGGCCGAATGCATCAGGCATGGCCGCCCCGGTCCCTTCGATCCGGGAGAATCCCATGATCTCTAGACTTTGTGTCCTCCTGCTGGTCACGGCCCTATGGGCGGCGCCCCTCCTCGCCCACGACTTCTGGATCGAGCCCGCCAGCTTCCACCCCGCTCCGGGCGAGCGCGTCGCCGTGCGGCTGCGGGTCGGCGAGGGGTTCCAGGGGGAGCCCGTGCCGCGGATGAGCGGCCGGATCGAGCGTTTCGTGACGGTCGGTGCCCCAGGGGAGACGCCTCTCCAGGGAGTGGAAGGAATGGACCCGGCGGGCTGGGCGACCTTCCAGAGCCCCGGCCTCTATCAGGTGATCTACGACAGCCACCACGCCCGCGTCGAGCTCGACGGCCCGGCCTTCGAAAAGTACCTCGCCGAGGAGGGGCTGGAATCGGTCATCGCCCAGCGCGCCGCCAAGGGGCAGAGCGCCGCCCGCGCCCGTGAGGTGTACTCGCGCTCCGCCAAGTCGCTGCTCGCGGTGGGGGACGGCGCCGCCGGCTCCGGCTGGGACCGGGCGGCCGGCTTGGAGCTGGAGCTGGTGCCGGAGGCCAACCCCTACAAATTGACGCCCCTGGCACCTGACACCGAGCTGCCGGTCCGCCTCCTCTTCCGCGGCCAGCCGCTGAGCGGGGCCTTGATCGTCGCGTTCCCCAAATCCGACCCCACGGCCCGGGTGTCGGCGCGTAGCGACGCCCAGGGGAGGGTCCGGCTGCGTCTTGGCCAACCCGGGGTCTGGCTGGTCAAGGCGGTCCATATGATCCCCGCGGCGGCGGGGGCTGATGCCGACTGGGAGAGCCAGTGGGCATCCCTGACGTTCCACCTCCCCACGAAATAAGGCATCCTTCGCCGGCAGCGCGGGCACGCAGATTGAATAGACTCGGGCTGCCCGGGGCGCCTGAAGTCTTTTCGCACCCCCTGCCAACTCCTAGATGGACCCCTGGGAAGCCGAAGATCGAGATCTCATGAGCCGGATGGCCGCCGGAGACGGCGATGCCTTCGCGCGCCTTTTCGACCGGCACTCGCCGGTCGCCCTGGGGCTGCTCCACCGCATCCTCGGTGGCCGGGCGGAGGCCGAAGAGGTCCTGCAGGAGGTCTTCCTCCAGGCCTGGACGCAGGGGAGCCGCTACGACGGCGAGCGCGCCACCCCGCGCGGCTGGATCCTGATGCTCGCCCGCTCCCGCGCCCTCGACCGGCTGCGCCGCCGCGACGCCGCCCGCCGCCGTGACGAGGAGGCCGGCGACGAGCAGGCGCGTCTCGGAATCTCCAGCCCGGTGGGCACGGAGCGGCTGGAGGCCCGCGAGCGGCGCGATCGGGTCCATTCGGCGCTGGGGCAGCTCTCGCCCGAGCAGCGCCGCTGCATCGAGCTCGCCTTCTTCGACGGTCTCACCCACACCCAGATCGCCGAGCGGCTGGAGGCTCCCCTCGGCACGGTCAAGTCCCGTATCCTGCTCGGAATGAACAAGCTCCGGCAGGCCCTGAGGTCCGCGTCATGAGCGCCGGCCACACGCCCCGCTTCGAGGAGATGCTCCCCGCCTACGCCCTGGGCGCGCTGGAGGGGGACGAGCTCCACGAGCTGGAGGCCCACCTCGCCACCGGCTGCGACGAGTGCCGGCGGCAGCTCCGGATGTGGGAAGCCGACCTGGAGGAGATCGCGGCCTCGGTCTCTCCCATGACGCCCTCGGCCGAGACGCGGCAGCGCGTGCTCGAGGCTACAGCGCCGGCAACCCAGCCGGCGCCCGCGCGCCTCGAGCCCCGCCGTACCCGGTCCGCTGGCCGCCGAGGCCGCTGGGGCTGGCTCGCCGCGGCCGCCGCCCTCGCCCTGGTGGTGTGGAGCCAGTGGAACGTCGCGCGGCTGCGGCAGGAGACGGCGGACCTCGCCCAGGAACGCGACCGCCTGGCGCGGCAGGTGACCTCCCTCCAGAGCGAGCGCGACCTCGCCCGCGCCGAAGCGCAGCGCATGGCCCAGGCGCTCGGCTTCATCACCTCTCCCGGCGTGCGCTCCATCCAGCTCGCCGGCCTCGAAGCCGCGCCCGGCGCCGCCGGCCACACCTTCGTCGATCCGCGGCGGCGCCAGGCCGTCTTCTATGCCTCCGGCCTGCCGGCGCTCGCCCCGGACCAGACCTACCAGCTCTGGTTCATCACCGACCGGCCGGTCTCCGCCGGCACCTTCTCCGTCGACGGCTCCGGCCGCGGCAACCTGCAGGTGGACGGCGTCGCCGACGGGGTGCGCACTTGGGCGGTCACCGTCGAGCCCAGCGGCGGCGCGCCGCAGCCCACCGGCGCCATGGTCCTGGCGGGCCAGGCCTGACCTCTCTGCCTTTTGTTATAGAATCTCCGGTCCAAGATCCACCGTGGGCGAGGGTGAGCTTCTTCTGACTTCTTCATCTCCAACCGACCAGCCTCTCGATCCCCTGGCGCGCCTGCACGCCCGGGCCCGCGGCACGGGCGCTTCGGTTTTCCTCGCCGAGGGCGAGGACCCGCGCGTCGTGGCCGCCGCCGAGCGCGCCGCCGCCGAGGACGTCTGCCGGCCGAGCCTCGTCGGCCCGCGGAGCGTCGTGGAGCAGGCCGCCGCCGAGGCGGGCGTCGAGCTGACCGTGCCGGTCCTCGACCCGGCGCTCGATCCCGACCTGGCGCATCACGCCGCCGTGCTCACGGCCCGCCTCGCGCCGCGCTTCACCCCCGAGGAGGCCGCCGTCTTCGTCCGCGACCCGCTCTACTACGCGGCGCTACAGGTGGCCGCCGGCCGCGCCGACGGCGCCGTCATGGGGGCGCGCGCCACCACCGCCGACACGCTGCGCGCGGCGTTGCGGGTGATCGGCCCGCGGCCGGGCCTCAAGGTGGTCTCCTCCTGCTTCCTCATGGTGATGCCCGACGGCCGCGGCCTGATCTACAGCGACTGCGGCGTCGTGCCCGATCCCGGCCCCGACGAGCTGGCGGACATCGCCGAGTCGGCGGCGGCGAGCTGCCGCTTCCTGCTCGGCGAAGAGCCCCGGGTGGCCCTCCTCTCCTTCTCCACCCGCGGCAGCGCCAAGCATCCGCATGTGGACAAGGTGCGGTCGGCGCTGGAGCGGCTGCGCGCCCGCGGCGTCTCCTTCGCCGTCGACGGCGAGCTCCAGGCCGACGCCGCTCTGGTGCCGGACGTGGCCCGCCGCAAGGCGCCGGACAGCCCGGTGGCCGGGCAGGCCAACGTCCTCGTCTTTCCTGACCTCGACGCCGGCAACATCGCCTACAAGCTCACCGAGCGGCTGGCCGGCGCGCGCGCCGTGGGCCCCCTCCTCCAGGGGCTCGCCAGGCCGATCCATGACCTGTCGCGCGGCTGCAACGTCCAGGACATCGTCGACGCCATGGCCGTCGCCGCCGTCCAGGCACAGGAGAAACCGGCATGAGGGTGCTGGTCGTCGGCGGCGGCGGACGCGAGCACGCCCTCTGCTGGAAGCTCGCCCAGAGCCCCCTCCTCACCCGCCTCTGGTGCGCGCCGGGCAATCCGGGGATCGCCCAGGTCGCCGCGACCGTGGACATCGCCCCCGAGGACATCAACCGCCTGGTGGACTTCGCGGTGGCGCAGCGCGTCGACCTGACGGTGGTCGGCCCCGAGGTCCCGCTCACCCTGGGGCTGGCGGACGCCCTCGCCGCCCGCGGCCTCGCCGTCTTCGGCCCGACCCGGGCGGCGGCCGAGCTCGAGGGGAGCAAGGTCTTCGCCAAGCGCTTCCTGGAGCGGCACGGCATCCCCTCGGCGCCGTTCGCCGTGGTGGCGGACGCCGCCGCGGCGCGGGAGGCCATGGGGCGCTTCGGCTGGCCGGTGGTGCTCAAGGCCGACGGCCTCGCCGCGGGCAAGGGGGTGCTCATCGCCCAGGACGAGGCGGAGTACGAGGACGCCGTCCGCGCCCTGTTCGAGGAGCGCCGCTTCGGCGCCAGCGCCGACCAGGTGGTGATCGAAGGCTTCCTCCACGGCGAGGAGGTCTCCTTCATGGCCCTCTCCGACGGCGAGCGCCTCCTCCCCCTGGCCACCTCCAAGGACTACAAGCGGATCGGCGACGGCGACACCGGCCCGAACACCGGCGGCATGGGCTGCCACAGCCCCTCCGGCCTGGTCACGGCCGGCGCCGCCGAGCGGATCGCCGAGACCATCCTGCGGCCGGTGATCGCCGGCCTCGCGGCCGAGGGGCGGCCGTTCACGGGAATTCTGTACGCCGGTTTGATGCTCACAGAGGATGGGCCTCGCGTCCTCGAGTTCAACGCCCGCTTCGGCGACCCCGAGGCGCAGGTCCTGCTCCTCCGGCTCGAGGACGACCTGCTGCCGGTGCTCGCCGCGGGCGCGGCCGGCCGGTTCGAGGTCCCGGAGCTGCGCTTCCGTTCCGAAGCGGCGGCCTGCGTCGTGCTGGCGAGCCCCGGCTATCCGGGCAAGCCGCGGCAGGGGGAGCCGATCCGGGGACTGGGCCGGGCCGGATCGCCGCCGGGGGTCGAGATCTTCCACGCCGGCACGGCGCTGGTGGATGCCGAATCGGACACCGAGTTGGTGAGCGCGGGCGGGCGGGTGCTCTCGGTCTGCGCCCTGGGCGCCGACCTGGCGGCGGCGCTCGAGCGGGCCTACGCCGCCGTGACGACGATCGACTGGCCGGGCAAGGTCTTCCGCCGCGACATCGGCGCGCGGGTGCTGGCCCGGCCTTGGAAGGGTGGGACGTGAGCGGGCGCCGGCGAGCGGTTCGCCGGCGCTGAAGGGGAACTGCTGTAACATGGCTTACGCCGTTCCGTACCCAAATTTCCGCCGGTCCCTGATGGGCCGGTGTTCTCTCGCGCGGCTGGTACCTATCGTGCATAGGACTCTGGTCGCTGTCGTATAGGAAGTCACCATGGGATGCAGTGGCTGTGCTTTCAAGGGCATGTCGACAGCCGTCGAAGACTCCTTCGTCGGGGTGCGGTTCCGGGAGGAGACGAATCTGACTCTCTGCTCTACCAGGGGCAGGATCTACGCGCGAGGTGAGGCGGTGGTGGTGGACCTGGAGTCCGGCCCGGCTTTCGGGCGGGTCGAGCAATCTCCGATGCCGGTGTTCAAGCCGTGCCAGAAATCGAGCGCCCGTCCGATCCTGCGGGCCGCCGACGAGGCGGACACGGCGGCGTTCGACCGCCAGCGGTCGAGCGAGATGGCCGGCAAGCTCTTCGCGCAGGAGCGGGCCCGCGCCCTGAGCCTCGACATGAAGATCTCCCTGGTGGACTTCTCGTTCAGCGGGAAGAAAGCCACTTTTTACTTTACCTCTGACGGGCGGGTGGACTTCCGGCAACTGGTGCGGGACCTCTCCTCGCGCTTCTCGGTGCGGGTGAAGATGGTCCAGGTCGGGGCGCGCGATGAGGCGGGCCTCCTGGGCGGCATCGGCATCTGCGGCCGCACCCTCTGCTGCTCGACCTGGCTCAAGGACTTCCGGCCCATCTCCATCCAGATGGCCAAGCGGCAGAACCTGAGCCTCAATCCGTCGAAGATCTCCGGCCAGTGCGGGCGTCTGCTCTGCTGCCTGGCCTATGAAGACGATCAGTACAAGAAAGGCAACCCGGACAAGCCGGGCCCCGGCCCCATCGCCGGCGGCTCGGAGGCCACGTATTAGAGGCGCCTGGAATCCACAATGGCCAATCGCAAACTCATTCGCCCCGACATGGCTGAGCTCAAGAAGGAGCTCCCTGCACGTAGCGTTCGCCGCAAGCAGTCGCCGCCGGAGCAGACCAACGCCGAGGAGTTCTACTACCTCAAGCAGATGGCGGCCAAGACGCCGATGGTGGTCATCCTGACGGACGGCGAGGAGCTCCGGGGCTGGATTGAGTGGTACGACAAGGGGGCGCTGAAGCTCAACCGCACCTCGGGACCGAACCTGCTCATCCAGAAGCACGTGATCCGCTACATGTTCAAAGAGGAAGAGCTCAAGCAGCGGGGGCGCCGCCGCGTCTCCAATGACGAGTCCTCCGAAGATTGACCCGGACCGTGCCCCGTCTCGCCCTCACCCAGGGTGACCCGGCCGGCATCGGTCCGGAGATCCTCCTCAAGCTCCTGTCGGAGAAGGAGACAGGGCCGGTCCACGAGGACGCCCGGGGGGACACTCCGGGCTGGCAGCCGCTGCTCGTCGCCGAGCGCGCCGCCCTGGAGGCGCTCCGCCCCTCCCTCCCCCACGCTCCCTGGGACCGCCTGCGCTACCTCGACGCTCCCCCCGGACCCGAGGAAGCCCTCTTCGGAGACGGCGAGATCCCGGTCCTCGACCCTGTCGCCACGCGCCGCGCCATCACCCTGGGCGACTCGGGCCCCGCCGACGCCTTCGGCGCCATGGCGGCGCTGGACGCCGGCATCGCCCTGGTCCGCTCCGGAGCCGCCGACGCCCTGGTGACCGCGCCGGTCAGCAAGTCCTCCATCGCTCGCCAACACCTCCCCGGATTCAAGGGGCACACCGACTACCTGGCCGAGGCCTGCGGCCTGGAGCGCTACGGCCGGGACTACCTGATGGCCTTCCTGGCGCCCGAGCTCCAGGTGGCGCTCCTCACCGTGCACGTCCCGATGCGCGAGGCGCTGGACGCGGTCGAGCCGGTGACGGTCACCGAGGCCCTGGAGTGCCTGCACCGCCACGCCGGAGGCAAGATCGCCCTGGCGGGGCTGAACCCGCACGCCGGCGAGGGGGGGCTCCTCGGCGAGGAGGAGGGGCGTCTCCTGGTGCCGACCGTGGCGGCGGCGCGGGAGCGGGGGATCGACGTCCACGGCCCCGAGAGCGCCGATTCGCTCTTCGCCCGCGCCCGCCGCGGCGAGTTCGACTGGGTCCTGGCGCTCTACCACGATCAGGGCCTGATCGCCGTGAAGACCGCCGCCTTCGGCCTCGCCACCAACTGGACCCTCGGCCTCCCCTTCCTCCGCACCTCCGTCGACCACGGCACCGCCTTCCCCCTCGCCGGCAAAGGCATCGCCGACGCCGGCCCCATGGAAGCCGTCATCGAGACGACGCTGGAGCTGATCTCGGGGACGCTGCCGCGGAAGCGAACGACCGAGTAGCCTTACCTTTTCAGAGGGTGGCGATTGGAAAGCCGAGTTGCCGGGCTGTCTCGGTCAGCCCTGAGTCATAGCTCGCAATGAGAATCGATGCGCCCTGAGCCCGCAGGTAGACAGCCGTGGCCAGATGCAGCGCGTCAAGAGTCCTGACGGAGTGGGGGAAGGGTTCGAGAGCCCGCGCGAGGACCGGCGGCACCATGGCGACGAGAGCGGTCCGTCCGAGAATCCACTGGGCAGTCGCGGAATGCGATTGCGTGACGCCCCGGGCGTGAATCCGTGTCCAGAGCTCATACTCGAGTAACCGGCTGGACGTAAGCTCCTCGTCCCAGAGCGAAGCTGGCGGACGCCGATTCTCCGCGAAAAGGTGAGCGAGAGCCACAGAGGTGTCGAGATAGATCAACGATCGGCCCGGTCTTCGTCCAACTCGCGCAGGATGTCTTCCAGAGGCGCCACTGGCGGAGGAAGCGGGGGCGCAGGCTCCTTGGCCAGCGCTGGAGGCGTGATCCATCCCTTGCGAACGCCATCGAGCAGTGCCGGGTTCATCGCCGGGAGGTCACCGCTTTCCCGGGGAGGCACCAACTCGGCGATCACGCGGTCATGCTCGGTGACGAGGATGGTCTCTCCCTCCTGTACAAGGTGCAGAAACTCGTCTAACTGGTCTTCGAGGGCCCTTCGCGCCACCGCTCGCATGTCTCGACCGTAGCCTTCCGGAAGAACGGTGTCAAGCGGGAACCGCCACCAGCGGGTTGCACCCGCCGGTGGCTCATCCCATCTAAGAGGTAGGCCCTCCTACCCCTCCCCCTCCACACCTGCGGCCACCCGCTCGTCGAGGATCGCCCCGCACCGTTCCAGCGTGACCGACCCTGCCGCCTCCAGCAGCCAGGCGAGCGACTCCGGCGCCTGGAGCAGGTGGATCGCCACGTTCATGGCGTCGATGAGAGCCTCGTCGAAGAGCTGGAGATGGCCCACGACCTCTCCGCCGTCCGCACCGGGCAGGAGGACCAGCGGATAGACACCGTCCGCGTCCGGCTGCTTTTCGAGGCGGATCAGCGGATCGCGCCCCGTGCCGGGGAGCACGGCGGCGGCGACGAGGGCGAGCCAGCGGGACGGGTACAGGCCCACGGGCGCGAAGCCCCGGGCCAGGCTCTCCCCGATCCGGAACAGGCCGTAACCCGAGCCCCCGTTCCAGGCCACCGGCTCGACCCGCCACGGCCCGGCGACATCGGCCTCGCCCGCCGTGGGAGGCTCGTCCCGCTCGGCCATGCGGCCGAGGAACTGGGTGGTGAAGGAATTCGGGTGGATAGACGACGTGCTACGCTCGTCAAAGCTACGCATAAGTCCTCCCTTGGACTGTGTGTGGTCAGGTCCGGAAGGGAGGTGGTGCTCCACTTCCGGGCCGTCAGCCATCATTGGCCGACCACCCTGCGTACTGCCTATGCCCGAATCCTAGAACGGGGAAGCGGCAGAAATCAACCCCCTTTTTGCGGTCTTCTTCCGGTACCCTGGACTCCAGGGCACGTCCAGGCACGGCGGCCCCCGCTCAGGCGCCGCGCCCGAATCGCGTACATCAGTTGTCAAAGAGCCTGAGGAGCCTGGCGTCAAACTACCCCGCTCCCTCGAACCAGAAGCATACCACAGGAGCCCGCATGATGATTTTGTTAACAAGTTAACGGCCTCCTTTGTAGCATCTCCTCCGCGCCGCTGCCATGGAGGCAGCGGCAGTGGGCCTGCGGAAGGGCTCGATACCAGAAAAGGAGAAAGACCATGGCGACGAGAAGGGAAACGACGAAGACCGGAATCCTGGGGACCTGGCGGGAGCTGCTCCCGCCGCTGATGGCCAACGCGGCCGAGCTCCCGCAACTGGAGATCCCCCGCGGCAAGCTGGAGAGGATCCTGGGACGGGCGCAGGAAGTCGTCCATCTGCAGGGCCTTCTGGCCGCGAACCGGCAGGAGCTGACGAGGGAGTGGGACCTCCTGCAGGCGGAGGGCGAGCGAGTGGCGGCGCTACTGCGGCGAGGGATCAAGGAGCATTACGGCCCGCGCGCCGAGAAGCTGGCGGAGTTCGGCCTGCAGCCCTTCCGCGGCCGGAAGGCCAAGAAGGTCACCGAGGCCGAAGAGCCCGACACCCCCACCCTTTCCTGATCCCTCCCGTCATGCTCGATTCGGATTCCATTCTTTCGGGGGCGTGCACCGCACGCCCCCTTTTTTTGGGCTCAACCGCCCGGAACCCTCCGTTCCGGAGCCGCGGCGTAGCACTTCGCCGCGGTCTCGGAACACTCCGGAAGGGTTCCGTAGTACTTCCCCACCCCGACGAAGTAGTACGACGCGACGCCGAACCACTACGGCGCCAATCCCGAACACTTCAAAGCGGCTCCGTACTACTACGCTGCCGTGGCGAACTACTTCGGAGCCGCCCTCGAACGCTTCAAGATGACTTCGTAGTGCTTCGGCGCCGCAGTGAACTGCTACGCCGCAGCAGCCGACTACTTCAAAGTGATTCCGTAGTGCTTCGGAGCCCCAGCGAGCCACTACGGCGCGGCAGCCAACGACTTCGGAGCCACGCCGGAACACTGCAAATTGATTTCGTACTACTTCGGGACGGCGGCGAAGCAGTTCGCCGCCGCGCCGAAGTACTACGGCGCCGCTCCTGAACGCCGTAGGAAGAGCCGGCGCCCCAGGACCTCCCGGTCCCGGAGCAGCGGCTCTCGCTCATTGACAACTGAATCGTGACGGGGCGCCGCCGTGTCCAAGGCCGCGCCCCTGAGGATTCCTCCGTCCGACAGGAGGATGGCCGGTAGGCGGAGGTCCGATCCCTCCGCCTCGGGGCTACCGCTGGGAGGAGAGTAACCGCTCGGCGCCGCTCCGGAACGCTTCCCGGCGCACCGAACGCACCGCCCCCGTGCTTCGGCTCGGGCTGCAATCCAGGCTAGTTCCAGCCCTCATTGCAGTACATGTCGCCAGGGCCGATAAGGACGAAGAGCAGGTATCTAACCTTTTCGTCCCAGGTGTTATCCGAGCAGAACAAGGTCATGGTGATAATGGCGTCGTTGTCGATCGCCGCGGGGTCCGAGTAGGTATGGCCTACGTACAGGTCATCCCAGGTTCCAGTCCCGTCCCCGAAGTCCCAGTAGACCGCACTGACTGAGGCGTTACCACAGGTAGTCGCAGTGGTGTCGCTGGTGTGGCCGTTGTCGTAGGTCCGATTCCCGTCGAAGACACAGTAGGCTGGGCTGGAGCTGTCGAACCGGATGCAGTTACCGGAGAAGTTGGCGTACGTGGAGGCACTGGCCGAGGCTGCCCAAGCAGCAAAGGTGAAGAGGGCCGCGAACACGACTCTTGAAGGTCTCATCTCTTTTCTCCTGGAGATTGGACGTTGACCTCGACCCCGTCAACTGCAACAAGGAACGGGGACTGCATAGGTACCAGACCGTTAGACCTGGGCTGAGTGCAGGTCGCCAGCCGGCGACTTCCGTCAAGCTGGCCCTCTTCATCGGCTGCCAGTTGCTCGGCGTCGCCCTGATCCTCGCGTCGTTCCTGAGGAAGTGACTCCCTAGCATATTGCGTAATGAAGAATTGGATGTAATAACGCGGAACGGCAGGCCCGAAGAACCGGTCTGTCAGTGGACCCGGATCGGTTCCCTCGGCGTCGCCGCGAGCCCAGGGGATGGAACCGGAGGCATCGTCCAAAGCCCGAGGAATCGTTGCCGGCCGAGGAGCCGGGCGCGCTCAACATCGAGGGGCTGGCGGCGAAGGACGGCAAGCTCCTGATCGGCTTCCGCGGTCCAGTCCGCGGCGGGAAGGCCCTGGTCGTGACGCTCGAGAACCCGCAGGAGGTCCTCAACCAGGGGGCGCCAGCCTCCTTCGCCACGCCCATCGAGCTCGACCTGGACGGCCTCGGCATCCGCAGCCTCGAGCACTGGCCTGCTGAAGCGAGAAGGTCCTGCACCGCGACATCCCTCTCGCCGGTGCAGGGCCTCAGGGTTGAACCGAAAGCGGCCTACGAGGCCATGTCGACGCCGCGGACGGATGGGGCTGCGGGAGGGCGGAGGCTCGCGTCCTCCATCCTCCCCGCCAGCCAGGAGGTGGCGACGGCCTACCTGTTGATGTGGACGTGCTGGTGCTCGTTCGGGTTGCTCGGCGGATAGCTCCACTTGACCGCGCCTGGGTTCGATCCGTAGACGCCGGTATTGCGGAGGTATTCGCCATTCAAGCCCACGTGCAGATTGCTCCCCTTGATGCTGAACAGGAGGAACGCATTGTCGGAGGCGAGGCCGGCCTTGTAGAGGAGCCAGGTGTTGAAGATGGTGTCCACCGAGATCGAGCCCCCCTTGGGGATGGTGAACGACGAGAGACTGATCAGGTAAAAGCCGGGATTGATGTCGTTGTTGATCCGGCTCGCGTCCGGCTTCTGGACGACGAACTGCCAGCTCTTGCCGTCGTAAGCCATGACATAGTCGAGCGAGAGATCCTCCTGCGTCAGGTTTTCGAGCGCGAAAACAGTACCCATGATCGCCAGTCCTTTCAACTCGCATCCCGTCATCATGACGAGGGCGTTGTGACTGGGTACTGTCGCGAGACCGCCGGGTATCTCACGCCCTTTTCACGGGCCGCGCCCCGGGACGGGCTGAGCGCAAGCGAAAAGGCCCCGCGCCGCGAGATCTCCTCTCGCGGGGCGGGGCCTCCGGGTTGATTCAAAAGCGGCTTACCGGGCCACGGCCTTGCGCGGGCCGGCAGCCTTGATCTCTTCGCTCACACCCGCCTCGTACTTCTCGAAGTTGTCGGCGAACATGTCGGCGAGCTGGCTGGCCTTGGCGTCGTAGTCCGCCGGGTTCTGCCAGGTCTCGCGCGGACGCAGGACGTTGTCCGGCACCCCCTCGACGTGCACCGGGACGTTCAGGCCGAAGATCGGGTCGGTCCAGGTCTCGA
>DASPJI010000043.1:0-2539 GCA_035628695.1 Thermoanaerobaculia bacterium
CTGCGGGAGCGGCTGCGCCGGAGCCTCCCCGCCTACATGGTGCCGGCCGCGTGGGTCGTCCTGCCGGAGCTGCCGCTCAACCCCAACGGCAAGATCGACCGCCTCGCCCTCCCCGCACCGGAAGCGGCGGCGTCTCCCTTCGCCGTGCCGCCGCGCGACGACCTGGAGCGGCGGCTGGCGGCGATATGGGAAGAGGTGCTGGGGACCGGGCCGGTCGGCGTCACCGACGACTTCTTCGACCTCGGCGGCCACTCCCTGCTCGCCGTGCGGCTGATGGCCCGCGTCGAGGCCGAGCTGGGGCGGGCGCTGCCGCTCTCGGCGCTGTTCCAGAGCGGCACCGTGGCGGGCCTCGCCGCCGGGCTGCGCGAGGAAGAGCCCGCCGGCTCGCCGCTGGTCCTGCTGCAGCCGCGGGGCTCGCGGCCGCCCCTCTTCCTGGTCCACCCGGCCGGCGGCGAGGCGCTCTGTTACTCTGGGCTGGTCCGGCGCCTCGGGACGGACCAGCCGGTCTACGGCTTCGAGGACACCGCCGAGGCAGCGCGGAGCGTGTCCGCTCTGGCCGCAGCCTACGTCGCTGAGGTACTGGCAGTGCAGCCCGAAGGGCCGTACCGGCTGGCTGGGTGGTCCTTCGGCGGCCGGGTCGCCTTCGAGATGGCCCGCCAGCTCACCTCCCACGGGCGGGCGGTCGCCTTCCTCGGCATGATCGACACCGGACAGGCGGTGCCGGACGAGGAGGTGGACCTCAGCGAGACAGGGCTGCTGCGGGAGATCCTGCGGGGCGCCTCGCGGGAGATCCTGGACGGCCTGCCGCCGGGCCTCGACGATCCGCTGGGAGAGGTGCTCGAACGGCTGCGCGCCGCCGGCCAGATCCCGGAGGGCTTCGATCCCGCGACCACACGGCGGCTCTGGCAGGTCTTCAGGAGGCACGTG
This sequence comes from Thermoanaerobaculia bacterium, assembly GCA_035628695.1. Classification (GTDB taxonomy): domain Bacteria; phylum Acidobacteriota; class Thermoanaerobaculia; order Multivoradales; family UBA5704; genus DASPJI01. Next base: position 928 of record DASPJI010000043.1, read on the forward strand.
GAGATGGCGCGGCGGGAGCGTCCGCTGCCCTGGACGGGCCGGCTGGTGTACTACGCCGCCGAGGAGGGGCTCGCCGCGGACCCGACCCAGGGCTGGGCGGCCCTGGCCGCCTCCGTCGAGGTCCGCCGCGTGCCGGGGGACCACGTCTCGATGATCTACGACGAGGCGAACCTCGAAGTCCTGGCCCGGCATCTGCGGGCCGGGCTCGACGCGAGTGGATCGGGACTTGCAAATCCGGCCACCCGGTGATTTGCTCCCTCATGGGGAGGGAATGGTCCTGATCCAATAGGAGATCCTTATGGCGCACGTCGGCGTCATCTTCGGTGGGCGGAGCGTGGAGCATCAGGTCTCGATCGTGTCGGCGCGCACGGTGGTGCGTGGGCTGCGCGAGGCGGGGCACCTGGTCACGCCGCTGGGCATCGCGCAGGACGGCTGCTGGATCGACCCCGCGGCGGCGGAGGCGGTCCTCGCGAGCGGCCGCCGGACGACCATCGAGCCCTTGGGCCAGCCGGTCGCCCCGACCCTCACCCACCTGATCTCCTCGGGCGTCGAGGTGCTGTTCCCCATCGTCCACGGCACCTGGGGCGAGGACGGCACCCTCCAGGGCCTCTGCGAGATGCTGGACCTCCCCTACGTCGGCCCCGGCGTGACCGCCAGCGCCCTGGCCATGGACAAGCTGCTCTTCAAGCGCCAGATGGAAGCCGCCGGCGTGCCGGTGGTGGAGTACGAGGCCGTCACCCGCCGGGAGCTCGAGGCCGACCCCGAGGCCGTCCTGAAGCGCCTCGACCGCCTGCCGCTCCCCCTGTTCGCCAAGCCGAGCGTCGGCGGCTCCAGCGTCGGCGTCAAGAAGGTGACCAGCCGCGAGTGCCAGGAGACTTCGGTGCGCTTCGCCCTGCAGTTCGACGACACGGTGCTCGTCGAGCGCGGGGTCGCCGGGCGCGAGCTGGAGTGCGCCGTCCTCGGCTACGGGCGGCTCGAGGCCTCCTGCATCGGCGAGATCGTCCCCGGCAACGACTTCTACGACTACGCCGACAAGTACCTGCAGGACACCGCCCAACTGATCGCCCCGGCCGACGTCCCCGAGGCCGTGGCCGAGCGGCTGCGCGAGCTGGCGGTGCGTGCCTTCGCCGCCATCGGCGGCGCCGGCCTCGCCCGCGTAGACTTCCTGGTGGAGGGGGAGGACGGGATCTACGTCAACGAAGTCAACACCCTGCCGGGCTTCACCAGCATCTCCATGTACCCCCGCCTCTGGGAGCTCTCGGGCGTCCCCCTGCCGCGCCTCGTTGACCGGCTGGTCGAGATCGCCCGCGAGCGCCACCGCGACCGGCACCGCCTGGACGCCGGCATCAAGCAGTTCCTCGCCCAGCTGGAGCGCGGCGAGTAGAGGTCTTCAAGGGGCGACGGGCACTACCTCGACCAAGGCCGAGCCGTCGTTGACCATGGCCAGCTCCTGGGCGGCGCCGTAGGAGAGATCGATGAGCCGGCGCTGGGCGTGCGGCCCGCGGTCGTTGATCTGCACCTCCACTGTCTCGCCGTTCTCGAGGTTGGTAACGCGCGCGCGGCTGCCGAGCGGCAAAGTGCGGTGGGCGGCGGTCAGGGCATGCATGTCGAA
>DASPJI010000044.1:0-5465 GCA_035628695.1 Thermoanaerobaculia bacterium
GGCTTGGAAGGGGGATCGGGCGGCGGGGCGCCGACGCTGAAGGACTCCTCGGCCAGCGGGGCGGACCGCGCAGGCGGAGCGGACTTCTCCCGCTCCTCAGACACGGCCTGGATCCGCAGACGGTTGTGGATGTCCCGCACGCCGGAGACCGATTCGGCGACCTCCTCCGCCAGCCGTTTCTGCCGACGGCTGAGGACGCTCCCCTCGAGGGTGACCTCGCCGTTGTCGACCTTGACCTCGATCCGCGAGGCGTCGACTTGTCCGTGGCGGGTCAGCCGCTCGCCGAGCTCTTCCCGGAGGCTCCTGCTGGAACGTCGATAGCCACCATAGCCTTCACCGGCACCACCGACGCTGGCGCCGCCCTGCTGACCGTAGCCTTGTTGGCTGCCGTAGCCCTGCTGGCCGTAGTCGCCCCCCTGGCCATAGCCGCCATAGCTCTCCTGGGAATCGCCCGAGCCGCGCTCATAGCTTCGATTCCAGCCACGGTCGTGGCGGCCATAGCTATACGCGGGCTGGTAGTAGCCGCCCCAGCGGCCGGAGACAGCGCCGGCGCGGGCCCAGGCGTCGCGGACAGCCCACCGGACCTCCTCCCAGGGCAAGCCGCCGCTGAGCCAGGCGATCTCCCACTCGCGCGCCAGCTCTCTCTCGATGTCTTCCCAGCCTGCCCCGCCGTAGGAGTCCCGGCTCCTCCAGCCGAGGAGATACGCGGGCCGGAGCTGCTCGTAGCTGCTCTCGTACCCGTAGGTGCGGGCCTCGTACAGCTCGCGCCAGTAGTCCTCGCGTTGATCAGAGCTCCGGTCGGCAAAAGGCGACGAGGAATCGCGGCTGAAGCTTTGGTCCATGGTCCGGTCCTCCTCCAGTTCCAGGCTATGCCCGACCGGCGGAGGCCGTCAATGAAATCGCGGAATGCGTATGAACGGCCTCTAGCCGACGCGGACCACGATCTTGCCGCGCACGTGCCCGGACTCGCTCGCCTCGTGCGCGCCGCGGATCTCGTCCAGGGAGAAGACCCGCTCGACGTGGGGGCGGAGGCGCCCCTGGTCGATCCAGCGGGCGAGGACCTCGAGGTCGGCGGCGTCCGGGCGCACCGAGACGGAGGCCGCCCGGCGCCCCTCCCCGAACAGGCCGCGCACCGTGGTGCCGGCGACGTCGAGGATCTGGCGCGCCCCCGCCTGGGTGGAGACGTAGACCCCCTTCTCGGCGAGGAGGAGCTCGCACTCCTGCCAGGAGCTGGTGCCCACGGCGTCGAAGACCACCTCGTAGGTCTCCTCGTCCGCCGCGAAGTCCTCCGTCTGGTAGTCGATCGTCCGCTCGGCTCCGAGCTGCCGCAGGAAGTCGCGGTTCCGGCCGCTGGCCACCGCCGTCACCCGGGCGCCGATGGCCCTGGCGATCTGCACCGCGAAGTGCCCGACGCCGCCGGCCGCACCGTTGATCAGCACGCGCTCGCCGGAATCCAGCTCCCCCTTGTCGCGCAGGGCCTGGAGGGCGGTGAGGGCCGCCAGGGGGACGGCCGCGGCCTCCTCGAAGGTGAGCGCCTCGGGCTTGTGGGCGAGGGCCGACTCCTGCATCAGCACGGCCTCGGCATGGGCTCCAGCCTGGCGGATGGCGGTTTGGCCGAAGACCGCGTCGCCGGGCTCGAAGCGGGTGACCTCGGGGCCGACCGCCTCCACCTCTCCGGCGGCATCGGACCCCAGAATCTTGGGGAACTTCGCCGGCAGGACGAGCCGGTACGAGCCCCGCCGGAGCTTCCAGTCGATCGGGTTCAGGCTGGAGGCACGCACCCGGACCCGCACCTGGCCCGGACCCGGAGCGCCGGGGTCCGGAACCTCCCGCACCTCCAGCTTCTCCACCCCGCCATACCCGTCGATCACCGCCGCTCGCATGGTTCCGGCCCTCCGTCTGTCGAGAGCCGTCCACTCTATCTCAGGCGGCCGGATGGAGGTCCAGGTGGAGCAACGGCCGGACCCGCGGCTGACCCTCGATCTCCGAGCGGACCTCGCCCACCCGGCGGGCGCCCATCCGCTCGTAGAAAGGCGCGGCGTTGGGATCGGCGTCGATCTCGAGGACCGCGGCGCCGGCCCCGGCCGCCAGCTCCCGGGCGCGCTCGAACAGCGTCCGCCCCACTCCCTTGCCCATCGCCGCCGGCAGGACCCAGAAATGCTCCAGCGTCCAGACCGGACCGCCTCCCTCCCCGGCGATCAACCCGAAGAAGCCCAGGACCGTGCCGTCCTCTTCGGCCAGGTAGAGCTCGTTGCCGGCGATGACCTCCGGCGTGATCGTCAGGTCGTCGCGCCACAGCTCGATCCAGCGCGGCGGGTACCCCCAATGGCTCTTCGACTCGTGGGCGACCTGGGTCAGCTCCTCGGCGTCGGCGATCGATGCGCGGCGGATCTTCATCGGCCCTCCCGGATCTCGGAATCATTATGACAACGATCCCCGTCTCCCCATAGGCTCGCCCGGCAGGCCGGTCCGCACCCCTTCCTGATAGAGAACAAGGAGGATTGATGATGTCGAAGCGTGTGTGTCTGGCGTTGGCCCTGGCTTTGATCTGCACCGTCCCCGGATGGGCGGCGCGGGAAGCGTTTCGCGCGGCTCCGGAGATTCCCTACATCGATCCCGCCGAAGTGGGGCTGCGGGTGGAGCGGCTCGGCGCCCGGGTCGAGGGGGACCTCGAGTCACCCCTGGGGCGTCTGTCCTTCAGCGCCACCGCGCAGATGGACGGCCGGGTCACCCTCGAGTACGAGCTGCCGGAGGGCCGCGGCACTCTCGTCCTGTTCGTGGACCGCGAGGCGCAGACCGCCGAGGTGTTCTATCCCGAAGGCGTCGAGATCGGTCCCGCGGACCGCGCCGCCTTCCGTACCCTCGCCCTCGCCCTGGGCAGCTCGCTCCGCGACGACTCGCCGGAAGCCGACCTCCTGCTGCGGGCGGCGCGGCTCTGGGGGGACCACCCGCTCCAGCCTGTCCGCCTGACCCGCATCGCGGCGCCCTTCGCGAAGAGCTGGACGAACCTCTGCGGCATCACCTCGCGCAGCCTGGCCCACGACGGCAGCGGTCACGGCCTGATCAGCGAGACCCTGGCCGTCGGCCCCCGGGCCTCCAACTGCCGAGCCCGCTGCGGCGCCGGCTGCGACGCCCTGGTCGGCACGAGCGCCTGGACCGTCGACTGCGGCGAGCACGACCGCTGCGAGCAGCACCATAGCTGCTGCGCCTCCTGCCAGGACGAGTTCAACTCGGCGTCCGACGACTACCTCTTCGCTCCGAACTGCCGGCTTTCGGGCTGGTAAGGGTCGATCCGGACGGCTCGGAAGCACCCCGGGCCGTCCGGACGCCACTCCGAATTTGAGCCGAAGGGGAGGTGGTGCCTCCCCCCCTGGGCGGTGGCGCGGGAGGGAGCGGGGGAGGTCAGGAGGGGGGTTTTCGACCTCGCCCCAGGAACAACGGCACCAACTCGCGGCGGATCTCGTCGAGATAACCGGCCAGACCGCTGAGCCGCCCCCGCTCCGCTAGGACATCGAGCCCACACTCCGTCCAGCACGCCGCCTCCCGGTCGGAGTCCCCACCAACAAGAGCGTCAAGAACCCGCTTCGCGTTCTTCGGGACACCTGGAGCCTTCGCCGAAAGGGTTTCGGATTGCACGCGCGGGTCGAAGGCAAGCTCCCGGCGCACCTCTTCGAGACGTGCCTCCTCCCGGGTGTTCCGAGGCTCGAAGCCGGCGATGACCCAGGCCTCGCGCTTGGGGTGGGCGACGCCGAGGATGACCCGGAACGGCCAGGGGCGTTCCTGCCGGGCCTGTTCCAATCCCACGCGGCGTTCCTCAAAGCCATCCGTATCCCGGATCAGGAGGACCGCGTCGGGTGGATGGGCCTCGGTCGCCAGGAGGAGGTGGACCTGCCCCGGTTCGGTGGACAGTTTAGGACTTGGGTTCTTCGTTCTTCTCTTCGGGGGGCCTGGGGGGCAGAGCCCCCCAGCACCACAGTCCCACGGAAACGCGTAGCGCGCCGCGACTTAGCGTTCATCTACGCCGCCTCCTGGAGCTTTTCGAACTCGGCGGGGCTTAGATAGACCAGGGCCGAATGGCGCCGGTGAAGGTTGTACCAGCCCTCGAGGAACTCGAAGACCGCCATCCGTGCCTCGACCGGATTGCGGAAACGACGACGGTCGAGCAGCTCGCACTCCAACGTTGCAAAGAAGCTCTCGCACATCGCGTTGTCAAAGCAGTGAACCCCAGGCTCCTTTATGCCTGCGCCGCTTCGCGGCTACTGAGGTGGCTCGCGGATATCATACGACTTCCCCCGGCTCCCCTCCACGCGTAAATCCGCCGATCCGATAGCAGGCGCAACGAAGATGAAAGAACCGCCCTCTCCCCTATTGACTTCTTCCGGAGCCCGGATCTAGGCTCTCGTCATTCGGCCCCACCCTGAGACGACCCGCGAGCCCGCGGGTTTTCGTCGAGGGGTGCCGTTCGAACCAGGGTCGGCCGGCAATGATGCCGGCTAGCGGCCTGGAGGGGAGGTGGCTCTCCCCGCCCAGGCCTGACCACACACAGTCCATCGGAGGACTTATGCGTAGCTCATTCGAGCCTAACACGCCGTCCGTTCGCCCCCTTCCCCCCAACGCCTTCACCGCCGACTTCCTGAGCCGTCTGGCGGAACGGGATGAGCCGCCCACCGCCGGTGATGCCGACGTCGCCGGGCCGTGGCGGATCGAAGCCATCCCGGGATACGGCTTCGGCCTGTTCCGGATGGGCGAGAGCCTCGCCCGCGGCTTCACCCCCACGGCCGTCTTCCCCACCCGCTGGCTCGCCCTCCTCGCGGCGGCCATCCTCCCGGGCACGGGCAAGGACCCGCTCCTCCTCCTCTCCAAGCAGCCGGACGCCGACGGCGCCTATCCTCTGGCTCTCGCCGGCGGCAGCGGCGGGGACGGAGGCGACGGCGACGGACCGGCAGGATGGTTCCGGCTCTTCGACGAGAAGGCGGTCGACGCCATCAACATCCTCATCCACCTGCTGCAGTCTCCGGAAGCGCTGTCGTACGTCCTGGAGGCGGCCGGCTCCGTGACGTTGGAGCGGTGTGGCGCGATCCTCGACGAGCGCGCCGCTTCGCCGGAGTAGCCCACCCCTACGGACACCGTTTGACCCGGGATCGACACGGTTTGACCCGAGATCGACACGGTTCGCCCCTCGGGGCAAGCCGCTCGACCCACGGGGCAAGCCGTTCGACCCTCGGGGCGAACCGCTCGCCCCGAGATCAACACCTCTCGCCCCAAGGGTCAGACCGCTCGACCCTTGGGGCGAGACGCTTGACCCGAGGGGCAGACGGCTTGACCCACGGGGCGAGTCACTTGACCCAGAGGGCGAGTCACTTGACCCAGGGGGCGAGACGCTTGACCCGCGGGGCAGACCTCTCCGGTCTCGGGGCGGATCGCTCGCCCCGCGGGGCAAACCGCGCCAAAAGGAAACGCCACCG
>DASPJI010000045.1:0-4027 GCA_035628695.1 Thermoanaerobaculia bacterium
AGGGCACCCGCCGCGCGAACTACACGAAGAGCCGGGGCGAGGGCAAGGGCTGGAACTTGAAGCCCGCCCATGAGTGGGTCACCTCTGAGGTGGAGGCGATCGTCCCCGAGGAGACGTGGAACGCGGCGAATGCCCTCATTGCCGAGAAGCGCCAAGGGAAGACTCGTACTGCCCGCCGGCCGGTTCATCTCTTCGCCGGTCTCACCTTCTGTGAGTGCGGCGGCAAGATGTACGTGCCCTCGAACACCCCGAAGTACGTCTGCCAGTCCTGCCGAAACAAGGTGCCCCAGGTGGACTTGGAGCGGGTCTTCCAGGAACAGCTCAAGCAATTCTCCCTCTCGCCTGAGGAGGTCGCCTCCGCGCTTGAAGAGGCGGATGAGGCGCTGGCCGGGAAGGGCGAACTCCTCGAACTCTTGCGCCGGGAGGCGGCGCGTCTCAAGGAGGAGGCCGATCAAGTCTACCGCCTCTACCTCGCCGGGGAGCTCACCCCCCGAGGGTTCGGAGAGAGGAACACGCCGATCGAGGAGCGGCGGGCTCAGCTCGAAGAAGAGATCCCCCGCCTCCAAGGCGAGATCGACTTCCTGAAGATCCAGCACCTATCCCAGGAGGAGGTCGCCTCCCAAGCGGAAGACCTCCATGCCCGCTGGGACGATCTCTCGCCTGATGACCGGAGAGGGATCGTGCAAGCCATCGTGGAGCGGGTGACCATAGGCAAGGACGAAATCGAGATCTCCCTGGCCTACCTGCCGCGCACACCCCCGCCCCCATCACCCCCTCTTCTTAAGATGGTGGCAACTGATGCACGAATCCCCAGGGGTTCATCGCTGCCATGAGGGCGAAGCGGGCCGGGAACTGCAGCCGGGCGCGCGCCCGCACGACGCTCACCAACCCCTCTTCCAGCGGCTGGCGCAACGCCTCCAGGGTGTCGCGCCGGAACTCCGGCAGCTCGTCCAGGAAAAGCACGCCGTTATGGGAGAGGCTCGCCTCACCGGGCCGGGGGTTGCTGCCGCCTCCCACCATGCCGGCGGAGCTGGTGCCGGTGTGCGGGCTGCGGAACGGGCGGCGCCAGAGAAGGCCGGCCGGCGGCTCCTCCGCCACCAGGGAGTGGATCTTGGTGACGGCGATCGACTCGGCCAGCGTCAGCGGCGGCAGCAATCCTGGCAGGCGCCGGGCGAGCATCGTCTTGCCCGAGCCCGGCGGGCCGATGAAGAGGAGATTGTGGCCGCCCGCCGCCGCCACCTCCAGCGCCCGCTTCGCCATCTCCTGGCCGCGGACCTCCGACAGATCCGGAATCGCGCTCTCGGCCTGGGCGGAGAGCGCGGACGGCGCCACCGGCGGCAGCGGCTCCACCCCGAGCAGGTGGTGGATGGCCTCGGCGAGGCTGCGGATGGGGACCACCGGCACCGAACCCAGGGCGGACGCCTCGCCGGCATTGGCCGCCGGCAGCAGGACCTCCCGGGTTCCCAGACGGTGCGCGAGGTCGGCGATCGCCAGGCCGCCGCGCACCGAGCGGATGGTACCGTCGAGGCCCAGCTCGCCGCAGAGGAGCCGTCCGGACAGGGACTCCTCCGGCACCTGCTCATGGGCCGCCAGCAGAGCCAGGGCGATGGCGAGGTCGAGGTGGTTCCCCTCCTTTTTCAGGTCGGCCGGGGCCAGGTTGATGATGACCGACTTGGGCGGCAGGTCGAAACCGCAGTTCTTGATCGCCGCGCGGACCCTCTCGCGGCTCTCGCGGACTGCGGCATCGGCCAGACCGACGATCTGCACCTGCGGCAGACCGTTGTTGACATCGACTTCGACTTGGACAGGGCGGGCTTCGATTCCCCAGGGGGTAGCTGCGGTCGCTTGGGCTAACATGCCCCTAAAAGACGGAAAACGCCGGAAAAATCTTGCACTTTTTTTCGGCGGTCCTGCCGGAAGACGGTAAACCTCTGAGTGACAGAGGTTTACCTCTTCAAGCGGCACCAGTCCGTGCCCCTCCCGGCTACGAGCGGCTGAGAAGCGGCGCGAGCCGCCAGCGGCCGTAGGCGACGAACGCGGCCAGGAGCCCGGTAACCAGAGGGATCGCGGCCATCCCGACGCTGCCGCTGGCGAGCGTGATGCCCACCGCGCCGATCATGATGATGGCGAGGCCGGCGGCGGCCCAGGCCGTCAGGATCGGCCGGATGCGCAGGAGCCCGGGGAGGATCAGGCCGAGGCCGCCGAGCACCTCGACGGCGCCGATGAAGCGCACGAACAGGCCCGGCAGGGCCACCGGCCCGGCCAGCTTTTCCAAGGGAAGGACCAGCTTCATCCCTCCGGCCCACAGAAACAGCAGGGCGAGCAGCACTTGAATCACCCACAGCACGATGCTCAGGGTCGATCTCCTCGGGGGTGCTGCGACGCCGGCCTTCGATTCGGACAAGATCATCACCGTTCCTCCTGGGTTGAGTGTTTCGGGGAGCCAAGGTGTCTCGGGCACCCCTGACTCTACCTCTTGTCGAACCGGGAGCGGCGAAATCGACAGGGTGGTCCTCCTGGCTTGCGCTCGCCCGCGATTCGCGGCACTCTTCCCGACCGGAACGAGACCGAGAGACGACCATGCGCCGCCCCCTTGCTCCCGACGACCTCCTCTACCGCGACCCATCCAGCCAGGCCATCGCCCTGCCCGACGGCCGGCTGCTGGTCCGTCATGCCCGCGGCCTGAGCCTGCTGCACGGCGTCGACGCGGGAGACCTGCGGCGTGCGCTCGGGGGGGAGGGGGGGCTGCGGGTGGCGGACGTGGTCGCCGATCTGGAGGAAACCTATGGAAAGGACGGTGCCCTCCGTCTGCTCTCCAGCCTGATCGGCGAGCTGGTGCACGTCGCGGAGCCGGTGAAGCCGGCGGTGGACGCGGCGGGCTCCGGCGAGGTACCGCCGCCGCTGCCCTGGCTCGCCGGCGGAACGGTGGCCGTGGTCGGGACCGGCCCGGCGGCCCGCCGCTTCGCCGAGCGGCTCGAGCGTGCCGGCTCCCTTTCAGTGCCGCTGCTGGAGCCCGGCGCTATCCGCGACGGCGAGCGCCTGCGCGGGGTGGCGCTGGCGGTCTGCATCCCGGAAGAGGCGACGTACCGGGACCTCTTCACCCTCCAGCGGGCGTGCCTGGCCGCGGGGGTGCCGAGCCTGTTCCTGACCGCGGACCCGGATGGCCTGCGCGCCGGCCCCCTCACCGTACCGGGCGTCAGCCCCTGCCTCGCCTGCGCCCAGGCCGCCGCCTTCCGGTTCCTGCGGCTGGAGCCCTCCACCCTGCTCGCCGCCCTCGAACAGTTCCGGACGGGAGAAGCCGGCTCCGGGTTCCCCCGAGCTGAGGCGGCGCTGGCGGACGAGACCCGCCGGGTGCTGGCCGGCGGCGAGCCCTCCCTCCTGACCGAAGTCCTCTGGCTCACTCCGGGCGGCGAGGCGCGGCGCCTGCCGGTGGAGCGGGTGCCCGGCTGCCCGGTCTGCGGCGGCGAGGAGGCGCCGTCCGTCGAAGACCCGCTGGCCGCGCGAGCTTCCCTGGTGGTCGTGGAGACGCAGGACCGCGCCGTCTCCCGGGCGTTCCCCGCGGACCCCGAAGGCCTCGTGACCTCCGTCGGCATCCTGGGCGGCGGCACCGCGGGATATCTCGCGGCGATGGCCCTCCGCCGCAAGGTGCCCCACGTCGAGGTGACCCTCATCGAATCGAGCGACGTGCCGGTCATCGGCGTCGGGGAGGCGACGACGCCGCTCATGCCCCAGTTCCTCCACGTGGACCTCGGGCTCGACGTCCACCAGCTCTTCCGCGAGGTGCAGCCCACCTTCAAGCTGGGCATCCGCTTCCTCTGGGGCGAGCCCGGGACCGGCGACTTCACCTATCCCTTCGGCCCGGTCCATCTGCTGGAGCCCGCGGTCTACGGCGGCGACGTCCGCGACTGCTCGCTCCAGTCGCTGCTGATGATGGCGGGCGCCATGCCTATCTATAAGGAAGGGGCGGCTTGGACGTCGCGGATGGGCACCGAGGTCGCCTACCACCTGGACAACGAGCGCTTCGTCG
>DASPJI010000046.1:0-4095 GCA_035628695.1 Thermoanaerobaculia bacterium
AGCCGACCACGTGCCGGCCCGGGCCGAGCGGGATACGCCGCACGGCGGTCCCCTCGCGGGAGAGGACCTTGAGGATCCAGGCGCCGGCGGTGCCGGGCGCCCCGCTCACCGGCCCCTCTCCCGCTCGCGCAGCCAGGCGTCGGCCGCGGCCAGGGACTGTTGCCACGGCTCCCCCTGCGCCGCGTAGGTGGCACGCGCCTGACGGGCCAGGCGCAGGGCTCTATCCCGGCTGCCCACATCCCACAGGGCGCGGGCGAGGCCGAACCGGGAATCCGCCACCAGGATGGGGGAGACGTTGGCCGCCACGCGGAGAGCCAGGGCCCGCTCTTGCAGGGGCACGGCTTCGGCCGGGCGTCCGAGCTCGTGCAGCACATGGCCCAGCCCGTCGAGGTCATAGGCGAGATCGGGATGCGACGGCCCTAGGAGCTTCTCGTCCAGAGCCACGGAGCGCTGGAAGACGGGCAACGCCTCCTCATAGCGCTCCAGGTCGAACAGGAGCATACCGAGATTGGAGAGAGCCCAGGAGACGTTGGGGCCCTCCGGCTCGATCTTCTCGAGGGAGGCCAGGCATCGCCGGTAGTGGGGCATGGCCTCCTCGAAGCGCCCGCTCTCGCGGAGCGTGCTGCCGATATTGCCGTGCAGCCCGGCCACCTGCAGGTGGCCGGGGCCGTAGCTCGCCTCGAAGATCCGCAGGGCCGCGCGATACATCTCCAGCGCCTTCTCCTTCTGTCCCAGCTTGGAGTGGACGTTGCCCAACCCGTTGTAGGAGCGGGCCAGGTCGGGATGATCCGGCTCCAGGAGCCGGCGCCGCATCGCCAGGGCGCGCAGGTTGACCTCCAGCGCCTCCTGCCAGCGGCCCTGCTGTTCCAGCGCGATCGCCAGGTTGCCCAGAGCCGCGGCGGAGACCAGGTTGTCGGGCCCCAGGCCCTGGCCGGCCCAGCGGTCCGCCTGCCGGAACAGGGCGGCCGACTCTTCGTACCTCCCGGCGCTCAGGAGCCAGCCCCCATGGCGGTTCGCGACGCGGGCCCGCAGCGCCTCGCTCCCCTCGAGCCCTTCGAGCATCGCCTGCGCCAGCCGTGCCCAGCGCTGCCCTTCGACCGCCCGGGCCTGCCCGTAGCCGATCACCCAGGAGAGCTGCGCCGCGGCGTCCGCCATCGCCTCGCGGTGGCCGCCGGCGTGGGCGGCGAGCAACGCCTCGAAGACGGTCGCTTCGGCCGCGCGGCTCTCCCCCAGCTTCTCCTCCACATAGCCGGCCAGGTAGAGCACCTCGGCTTCGAGGGGACGGTGTCTCGTGCTCCGGGCCGCGGCGACGAGGGGACGGAGGCGCGCCAGGGCCTCCCTTTCCTTGCCGGCGTCCGAAAGCACCTTGGCCTCGGCCAGCCGCGCCTGCAGCTCTTCGACCCGGGCGCGCCGCTCCGGCTCCCGCGGCAGGGGGACGCGGGCCGTGAGCGCCTCGACATCCGAGCAGACCGCCGGATCGACGAGCCGGTTGGTGGCCCTCTCGGCCTTCTCCACTACCCCGGCGTCGGCGCGGGCGAACAGCGCGGAGAGGGCCCGCAGCTCCCCCAGCCGCTGGTCCAGACAGGCCATCCGCCGGTCCAGCAGCTCCTCCGACTGCTCCCCACGCCGGCGGGTGGCCTCGCAGGACTCGCGGTGGAGGCGGGTCCAGTCCCGGGCGTAGCGGTCCAGCAGCCGCTCGGCGCCGGTCCATGCCCCCTCGGCGAAGGGGAGGCCCGTGGCCCGGAACGCGGCGCGCCCCGCCCCGCGGGCCTCGTCATTCCAGACCCGGGCGAGGCTGTCCTCGCCTCCACGGCAGAGCTGGGCCCGGCTCCACCCCCACTGTGCCACGCCGGCCACCGCCAGACAGGAGACGGCGGCGACCGCGGCGGCCCTCGACCAGCGGCGGCGCGCCGCCACCGGATCCCGGTCCAGCTCCCGCAGCAGCTCGTCCATGGAGGGGTACCGGGCCGCCGGATCGAGGCTCAGCCCGCGCTGCAGCACCTGCCGCAGCCAGGCGGGCACCTCCGTCCTCGCCGGCGGCTCGGGCGCCGCCCCGCGGGCGTACGCCTCCGCCAGCTCGCGGGCGTCCCCACCGTCGAAGGGGCGCTCGCTGTAAAGGGCCTCCCAGAGCGCCGTACAGAAGCTGAACTGGTCGCTGCGGGCGTCGGCCCGCTCGCCGCGGAACAGCTCCGGCGCCATGTAGGCGGGGGTGCCGACGACGACTCCCCACTCGGTGAGCGGCAGCGCCAGGTTCCCCGAGCCCTTGCCCACCGCCTCTCCATCCGGCGGCGGCCGGTCCTCCTCTCCCCCTGCCTCGCCGATGACCTCCGGCGCCTCCCGCGCCTCCCGCGCCAGCCCGAAGTCGGCCACCCGCACCCGGCCGTCATCCCCCAGCAGGACGTTGTCGGGCTTGAAGTCCCGGTGCACCAGGCCGGCCTCGTGCGCCGCGGCCAGCCCCCAGCCGGCCAGGGAGAAGAGCCCGGTCACCTCGCGCCAGGACCGCGGCGCCTCCCGCAGCCACTGGCGGAGCGACCGCCCCTGGACGAGCTCCATGGCGATGAACACCCGGTCTTCGAAGGTCCCCACGTCGTAGACCTGGATGACGTTGGGGTGGGAGAGCCGGGCGATGGCCTGCGCCTCGCGCAGCAGCCGGAGGCGGTGGGCCTCCCCGCGGCCGGCGGCGTCCCGGTCCGGCCGCAGCAGCTTCAACGCCACCTTGCGGTCGAGCTCGGGATCGTAGCCGGCATGGACGACCCCCATGCCGCCGGTGCCCACGACGTCGAGGATGAGATAACGGCCGATCGGCGTGCCGCGCCCCAGAGGGGACGGCGCCGGGAGAGGCGGCGCGCCGCCGTCCGGCACACTACCCAGAGGCACGGTCTCTGTTTCCGGCGTCGTCGCTCCCGAAAGCGCTCCCGAACCGGGCTCCCGGCCCTCGGTCCCCTGGCCCATGGCGACCTCCGACTCGTCAGGTTTCAAGCGAGAAACGCTTGTATACCCCGGATCTCCTCAGAGGGGAAGTGCTACGAGCGGGGGTGAAAGCGGTCGTACAGACTCTTGAGGCGCTGCTGGTGGATATGGGTGTAGATCTGAGTGGTGGAGATGTCGGCGTGGCCGAGCATGGTCTGGACCGCCCGCAGGTCCGCCCCGTGCTCCAGAAGATGGGTGGCGAAGCTGTGCCGCAGCACATGCGGCGAGAGCTCCCGGATCCCCAGCTCTACCGCGTAGCCACGCAGGATCTTCCAGAAGCCCACCCGGCTCATGGCGTCGCCGACGTAGTTGACGAACACCGTCTGGTGCCGCCCCGCCGCCAGCTCGGGGCGGACCTCCCGGAGGTAGCGGAGCACCCACTGCTCCGCCTGCTCCCCCACCGGCACGATGCGCTCCTTGCTCCCCTTGCCGAAGGCGACGAGGAAGCCGACATCCAGGCGGAGCTGCGGGATCTGCAACCCCACGAGCTCGCTGACCCGCAGGCCGGTGGCATAGAGGAGCTCCAGCATGGCCCGGTCGCGCAGCCCCAGGGGGGTGGTCACGTCCGGCGCCGCGAGGAGCGACTCCACCTCGGCCTCGGAGAGGACCTTGGGCAGGCTGCGCCAGAGCTTGGGAGGGAGGAGGTTGACGGCCGGGTCGTCGGCCCGCTCCTTGATCTCCACCAGGTGCTCGTAGAAGCCGCGGATGGCGGAGAGGGCGCGGGCGTTGGAGCGGGGCGAGAGGCCCTGGCGCGTCAGGTCGCGGAGGTGGGCGGAGAGGTCCTGGGGGCCGGCGGTGAGGAGGTCCCCCGCCTTGCGGGCCAGGGCCTCGCCGAGCCGCGTCAGGTCGCGCCGGTAGGCGTCGATGCTGTTCTGCGACAGCCCGCGCTCGACCGCCAGGCTCTCCAAATAACGCTGGAGCACCCGCTTCCACGCGGGCACCGGCGCGCGGCGGGGGGGATCGGCGGCGGTGGTCAGGACGGGCCCCGCGACACGGCACACGGCTCAGGGCAGGGCGCGGGGCCGCGGCTCCTGGGGCGTCACGCCGCGGGACCGGCAGATCTCCAGGATCTCGGTCTCTTCCAGGATGGCCAGAGCGGACTTGGCGCGGCCGAAGATCTCCTGG
>DASPJI010000047.1:0-2781 GCA_035628695.1 Thermoanaerobaculia bacterium
GAGGGCAAGCCGCTGCGCCTCCTGCACTGGTCGCATATGCTGGCGGTCAAGCCCGAGGCGCGGGACCTGCACCTCGGCACCCGGCTCAAGCTCTACCAGCGCGAGCTGCTCCTCCCCCTGAGGGTCGAAGCGGTGCAGTGGACCTACGACCCGCTGGAATCGCGGAACGCGCACCTCAACCTCACCCGGTTGGGCGCGGAGGTGGAGGAGTACGTCGAGGAGATGTACGCCGACGAGATGGGGAGCGAGCTGGCCCGCGGCATCGGCACCGACCGCTTCGTGGTCGAGTGGCGGATCGCCGGCGAGCGGGCGGGCGAGGCGCTGGCGGGCCGGCCGCCCGCCGTTCCCGAGCACGTCGCCGGCGCGCCGGTGGTCAATCCCGCGGGAGCCGCGGTGACTGATCCCGGGGAGGAGCTCCCCGCCACCCCGGGCGTGCGGATCGAGATCCCGGAGAACATCCAGGCACTCAAGACGGAGAACCCGGAGTGGGCGTGGGCCTGGAGGATCTCCACGCGTCATGCATTCGAACACTACCTGGACCGCGGCTACCGCGTCGTGGGCTTCTGGAGGGAGGAGGGGCGCTGCTTCTACGGCCTCACCGCTCCGGGAGCGCCGGCGGCCTGAGCCGGAGGGATTGAACATGCTGCGGATCGAGCGGATCACCCTCCTGGAGGTGCACCTCACCCTCAAGGAGCCCTTCCAGATCTCTTCCGGCACGCAGACGCACAAGCGCGTGCTGCTCGCCCACCTGCTCTCCTCGGACGGCGCCGAGGGGTGGGGCGAGTGCGCCGCCGGGAGCGTCCCCAACTACAGCTACGAGACGGTGGATACCGCCTGGCTCGCCCTGCGCGAGTGGGTGGCGCCGCGGGTCCTCGGCCGGACGTTCAACGGTCCCGAGGAGATCCAGCCGGCGCTCGACGTCGGCTTTCACGAGCACCGGATGGCCAAGGCGGCGGTGGAGATGGCCGGCTGGGACCTCGCGGCGCGGGCCGAGGGGGTGTCGCTGGCGAAGAAGCTCGGCGGCTCGCGCGACCGCATCCCCGTCGGCATCTCCATCGGCATCCAGGCGAGCCCCGACGTGCTGGTGACCAAGGCCCGGGCCGCCCTGGAGCGCGGCTACCGCAAGGTGAAGATCAAGATCAAGCCGGGATCCGACTTCGAGTTCCTGAGCGCGGCTCGGCAGGCGCTGGGGCCCGACGCGCCCCTGATGGCGGACGCCAACAACGCCTACACGCTGGCCGACGTCGAGTCCCTCAAGCGGCTCGACGACCTGAACCTGATGATGATCGAGCAGCCGCTCGCCCACGACGACCTGCTCCGTCACGTCGAGCTGCAGAAGCAGCTCCGTACCCCCATCTGCCTGGACGAGTCGATCACCAGCGTCGACCGGGCCGAGGACATGATCGCCCTGGGCTCCGGCCGCATCATCAACATCAAGCCGGGCCGCGTCGGCGGCTTCCGGCAGTCGCTGGCGATCCACGACCTCTGCGCGAGGCACGGCATCCCGGTCTGGTGCGGCGGCATGCTGGAGGCCGGGGTAGGGCGGGCCCATAACGTCGCCCTGGCGTCGCTGCCCAACTTCACCCTGCCCGGCGACCTCTCGCCCAGCGAGCACTACTGGCAGAAGGACATCGTCATCCCGGAATGGACCATGGACCGCGAGGGCTGGATCCAGGTGCCGGTGGACCGTCCCGGCATCGGGGTGGAGATCGACCGCGAGCGCATCGAAGCCGAGGCCGTGCGCCGCGAGGAGCTCACGGCTTGAGGTAGGCAGGGGCTGGGGCTCCTCGGGAGCCCCCTCATGGAGTAACCGTCAGAAGCACCGGCCTGAACAGTAATTGCACCTTTTTCCGACAGGGCAATCCTCGTCTGACGTGCAGACCGGAGCGATGGTGCAGGCATAAGCCGGCTTGCTCATGAGGGCTCCGGACGCGAGCAGGACGGCCACGGCACAAAGGGCAAGTCTCTTCATCGTTCTCTCCTTACTGGAACAGCTCGCCAAGCCGCAAGCTGTTTCCTTAATAGCAGAAGCATAGGTTATTTGCAATAGAAGAAATCGATCGGACCGTTCCAACGCCGCATCGTAGCGATCCAATGCGGCATCGAACCCTTCCAACGCCGCGTTGAACCCTTACGATGTCGTATTCGACTTGGCCTCCCGGACCCTGAACGGCCCCACCCGCCGCGAGGCCTTGTCCACCGGAAGCCCGGCCAACACCGCGTGCAGGTCGGACCGCTCGTAGCCCAGCCGGCGCAGGAACTTCCAGGGGTTGCGGTCCGGCGGCGTGTCGTAGAGGTCCAGCAGGACGACCCGGCCGCCGGTCTCGACGCACCCCCGGACCCGATCCGCCAGGGCTCTCGTCCCTTCCTCAGGAGGGAGCGTCGTCGCGAGGTTGGTGATGGGAAGGCGGGCAGTCTCGCGGCCGGCCTCCGAGAGGGCCAGCAGCATCGACGCCTCGTCGAACCCGGGATAGACCACCAGACAGGCGCCCCGGATCTCCTTCTCGAGTAGGGCGATCCGCTCCTGCCGGGGATAGAGGACGTGGCGGTGTCCCACGTCCACCAGGTTCCAGAGGAGCCCCACGCAGCTCAGTGCCAGGATCGGGCCGCGCGGTATCCGGGCCGCCAGGGCTCCGAAGGCCACGGCGAGTTGGAAGTAGAACTGGTCGTCGGAGTTGTTCCAGAAGAGCCCGAAGCCGAGCACGGTGAGGAGCCAGGCGAAGGCGAGGAGGATAGAACCCCCCTTCTGACGTCCCCCGCTCCCTACCGCCCCCCACCCAG
>DASPJI010000048.1:0-2150 GCA_035628695.1 Thermoanaerobaculia bacterium
GCCCTGCGCTTCGGAATTCACACCGGTCCCGCGGTCGTGTGGAACCGTCCGGGCCAGGCGGATCGTCTGCAACTGGGGAGCACCCTCGATCTCGCCCTGGGAATCCAGAGCGCGGCGCCGGTCAACGGCATTGCCGTGAGCGCGATGAGCCGGCGGCTGCTCGCTCGCCATTTCGCCACCCGTCCCCTGCCGCCGGCCCGGCTTCCGAACGTGGACGGCCCCGCCGAAATCTACGAGGCCGGCGAGCCGCTGGAGGGGTGGCAGCATGAAGGAGCCCCCGTGGCTCCCCTGGTCAACCGCGAGGCCGAGATCCAGATTTTGCTCGACCGCTTCCGGCTGGCCGGCTCGGGCGCGGGGGGCCAAGCGGTTCTGATCGCCGGCGAGCCCGGGATCGGCAAGTCGCGCCTGATCCGTGCCCTGTCCGAGCAACTCGCCGCCGAGGCACCGATCTGGCTGACCGCCCAGGGCTCAACGTTGACCCAGAACACGCCGCTGGCTCCCATCGCCCAGCTCCTGACGCGGGCGCTCTCGGGAGCCGACGACAGCACGGAGGGCTCGGACGAGGAGAGGTTGCGCCGGCTCGAAGAGGTGCTCGACGAGCACGACCTTCCCCGGCCGGAATCCACTGTCCTCCTGGGCGAGCTGCTCGCCCTTCCGGTGGCAGACCGCTACCCGCCGCTCGCCCTGAGCCCGGAGGCGCGGCGCAAGCGGACCCTCGCCGCCATCCTGGTGTTCCTCGGCGGTCTGGCCGAGCGCCGTCCCGTGGTGGCGGTGATCGAGGATCTGCACTGGATCGATCCCTCGACACTCGAGCTGCTCGACCTGCTGCTGGGCGAGCTCCCCATGCTCTCTCTGCTGCTCGTGGCCACGTTCCGGACCGAGTTCTCGGCGACCTGGCGTCCGACCGCGGTGACGCAGCTCAGCCTGAGCGGCCTGAATGAGTCTCAGACGAAACAGTTGGTGGCGCAGGTGGCGGAGGGGAAGGGGTTGCCCGCCGAGGTGCACCGGGAGATCGTGGTACGGACGGACGGCAACCCGCTGTTCATCGAGGAGCTGACCAAGGCGGCGCTGGAGGCGGAGGCGCCGCTGCACGAGCCGGCCAGCGTTCCGTTGACCCTTGGAGCCTCGCTCCTCGCCCGCCTCGATCGTCTCGGCGACGCCAAGGAGGTGGCGCAGCTCGCGGCGGTGCTCGGCCGCACCTTCTCGCTGGAGCTGCTGGAGGCCCTCTCCTGGATCAAGGGGGCCTCCCTGTCCAGCGCGCTCGCCCGGCTCGTCCAGGCCGAGATCCTCTACCGCCAGAGGCGGCCGCGCGGGGTGGGTTACATCTTCAAGCACGCTCTGATCCAGGACGTCGCCTACATGTCGCTCCTGGCGAGCGACCGCCAGCAGCTCCACCGCCGTCTCGTCGGCCTGTTTCACGAGGAGTTTCCAGAGGTGGCGGAGGCCGAGCCCGAGCTGATGGCGCATCACTGCGAGCGCGGCGGCCTGGTGGTGGAGTCGGTCGACTACCTGCTAGGAGCCGGCGTGCGGGCCGCACAGCGTTCGGCCTATCTGGAGGCGATGAGCCATCTGAACCGGGCTCTGGACCTGCTGTACAGTCTGCCCCTGGCCGCGACGCCCGCTACAGCAGCCGAGCTGCTGGAGCGGGAGCTCTCGGTGCGGTCCATGCTCATCGTCGTCCTCGAAGCGGTCAAAGGTTGGGGAGCCCCCGAGGTCGCCGCCAATGCGGAGCGGTGCGCGGTCCTCTGCCGTGAAGTCGGAGATCACGCGAGCCTGATCCCCGCGCTCAGCTCGCTCTGGGCGCATCACCTTCTGCGCGGGGACCGCCAACCCACTGTCGATCTCGCGGACAGGATCGCCCGTCTGGCGGAGACCCCCGCCCAGCGCTATATGGGCTACGCGACCCGGGCCTACACCGCCTACTACAGCGGCCGGTACACGGAAGCGCTGGATCTGTCCGAAGAGGCGGTGAAGCTGTACGAGCCCGGCATCCTTTCCGAGCTGGCGATCTACGGGGACGATTCCATCCTCATGCCGCACCTCATGAAGTCGTGGGCGCTGTGGATGCTCGGCGAGCTGGAGAACTCAATCTTCCAGCAGGAGGCGGTCCATGCGATCGTCGAGACCTTGTCCTCGCCCTTCGCCGTCGG
>DASPJI010000049.1:0-2750 GCA_035628695.1 Thermoanaerobaculia bacterium
GCGGCCGTAATAAGCCTCATAGTAGCCGGACGAGAGGGCGAACGTCCCCAGCATGATGCGGCGCTTGACCTCGGGGCCGAACCCCTCGCTGCGGCTGCCGGCGTAGACGTCGAGCAGGCTCTTCGCCCCCGCCGCGCGGCGCCCATAGCGGACGCCGTCGAAGCGCGCCAGGTTGGCGCTCGCCTCGCAGGTGGCGATCACGTAGTAGATGGCGACGGCGGCGTCGAGGCTGGGCACCGACACCTCGACGATCCGCGCCCCCGCCGCCTCCAGCCGCCCCAGGGTCTCGCGCCAGCTCGCGGTGACGCCCGCCGGCAGCCCGGCGTGCTCGACCTCCTTGATCACGCCGACGCGCAGCCCCTCGATGCCGTCCTCGATGCCGGCGAGGTAGTCGTCCACCGGCCGCTCGGCGCAGGTGGAGTCGTTCGGGTCGGCGCCGGCGATGACGCGGGTGGCGAGCGCCGCATCGCGCACGGTGCGGGCCATGGGTCCGATCTGGTCGGTCGAGGAGGCGAAGGCGACCAGGCCGTAGCGCGACACCCGGCCGTAGGTGGGCTTGACCCCGACCACGCCGCACAGCGCCGCCGGCTGGCGCACCGAGCCGCCGGTGTCGGAGCCGAAGCCGAGCGGCACGCTGCCGGCGGCCACCGCCGCGGCGGCGCCGCCGCTCGAGCCTCCCGGCACGGTGGTCAGGTCCCAGGGGTTGCGGGTGGTCTGGAACGCCGAGTTCTCGCACGACGAGCCCATGGCGAACTCGTCCATGTTGGCCCGCCCGATCGGGACGGCCCCCGCGGCGAGCAGGCGCTCCACGGCCGTGGCGGTGTACGGGGCCACGTAGCCGCACAGGATCTTCGACGCGCAGGTCAGCCGGTGGCCGGCGAGGCTCAGGTTGTCCTTGAGCGCCACGGGCACGCCGGCGAGCGGCCCCGGCTCCTCGCCGGCGCCGAGCCGCCGGTCGACCTCGGCCGCCCGCGCCAGGGCCTCGGAGGCGAAGACCTCCAGATAGGCGGCGATCAGCGGCTCGACCCGGTCGGTGCGTTCCAGCGCCGCGCGGGTGACCTCGACGGCCGAGACCTCGCGGGCGCTGACGCGCCGGGCGGTCTCCTCGGCGGACAGCTCCCAGAGCTCGGGCATTGTCTCAGGCATCTTCGCCGCCCCCCTTCACCTCGGGCACGAGGAGGAAGCCGTCCATGGCGGCGGGGGCGTTGGCGAGGAGCTGCTCCCGGGGGAGGCAGGGGCGGGCGCTGTCGTCCGCTTCGGGGGCCGCGGGCCCGCCGCCGGCGGGCTCCCCCACCTCCGGCAAGTCGTACCTCTGGAGCTGGTCGATGTAGTCGACGATCCCGCCAAGCTGGCCGGTGAGCTTGGCCTCCTCGTCCGGAGAGAAACGGAGCCGGGCCAGGGTGGCGATTTTCTTTACATGTTCGGGGGTTAGTGCCATGGCCTTCAAGTAGGAGTTTAGCCTTGGCGCCATGTCAAGGCAATCATTTCCTTAGAATGGGCAGGCATGAGCCTCCGCGCACCCCGCCGCGCCTTCCAGATCCTCGCCCGCCAGCCCGCGGTCGCCGCGCTCCTGGACGTCTGCGGCCCGACCGAGTGCCACCTGGTCGGAGGGGTGCTCCGCGACCGCGCCCTGGGCCTGCCGGTGCACGACATCGACGTGGTGGTGGCGGGCCGCGGACGGGAGATCTGCGAGCGTCTGGCGGCCACGCTCCCCGCCCGGCTGGTGCTCCTCGGGGGCAAGGAGTTCGCCGCCTTCCGTCTGGTCGGGGGGGATTTCGTCCTCGACCTCTGGGACCGGGAGGCGATGCCGCTCCACGACGACCTGGCGCGCCGGGATTTTACCGTCAACGCCTTCGCCTACGATCCCCGCGCCGGCCAGCCGGGAGACGCCGGCGAGGTGATCGACCCCTTCGGCGGCATCGGCGACCTCCACCGCCGGGTGCTGCGGGCCACAACCGCCCAGAGCTTCACCGGCGATCCGCTGCGGGTGCTGCGTCTCCCCCGCCTGCTCCTACAACTGCCCGGCTTCTCCACCGAGCCGGACACGGTCGCCCTGGCGCGCCAGTCGGCCCCGCGCCTGGCGGACGTCGCCGCCGAGCGGATCCGGGACGAGCTCTGGAACCTCTTCGGATACTCCGAGGCCCACCGCGGCCTCACGCTGCTGATGGAGCTGGACCTCTATCCCGGCCTCTGGCTCGGCCGCCCCGGCGAGCCCGGACCGCCGGGGACCGCCCTGGCGGAGCTGGAAGCCCTGCCGGGCTGCCTGCGGGAGCTCCGGGAGCAGGAGCCATCACTCGCCGCCGCCGTCAACCTCCGAAGCGCCCGCTTCGCCGCCCTCTTCGGCAGCCTGCCGCATCCCGGGGACGCCCTGCGCGCCTTCCGGGACGCCGGCTCTCTCACCCGCCAGGCCGCCGCGGACGCCGGGCTCCTCCTGGACTCGGGGCCGCTGCCCGACGACGAAGTGGCAAGGCGCCGCTTCCTCTACAAGGTGGGGCATCTCTGGCCCGCCGCCGTCTGCTACCAGGGGGCCCGCGCCGCCGCCCACGGGCAGATCGCGAATTGGCGCCGGAGCCTCCCTCCCCTCCTCGACCTCCTTCGCCGGGAGGGGGAGACCCTCCTCAACCCGCCGCGCCTCCTCACGGGAGAGGAGGTGCAGGCGCTCCTGGGGATTCAAGAGGGCCCCGCCGTCGGCCGCGCCCTCGCCGCCGTCCGGCAGGCCCAGGTGGACGGGGCGGTCCGGACGCGGGAGG
>DASPJI010000050.1:0-4737 GCA_035628695.1 Thermoanaerobaculia bacterium
GGGTGACCACGGAGAGCACCACGTTGAGGCGGCGCTGCAGCCGGTGCATCAGGATGGCGCCCTTGATGGAGTCGCCCCCCAGCTCGAAGAAGTTGTCGCGGACGCCGAAGCGGTCCGTGCCCAGCACCTCCTGCCAGAGCGCGGCGATCTCCCGTTCGAGCGGGGTGCCCGGCGGCTCGGCGGCGGCCCTCTCCGTCACCTGCTCCGGCTCCGGCAGGGCGCGGACGTCGAGCTTGCCGTTGGCCGACAGGGGCAGAGAGTCGAGCGCCACGAAGGCGGCCGGGATCATGGAGTCCGGCAGCCGGTCGGCCAGGAAGGTACGCAGGCCGGACGTCCAGGCGTCTCCCCCGCCTCCGGGCACCACGTAGGCGACGAGCCGCAGGTCGGTGCTTCCCGGAACCGGGCGCGCCAGCACGGCGGCCTCCCGTACCTCCGGGTGGGCGCGCAGCGCCGCCTCGACCTCGCCGGTCTCGATCCGGAAGCCGCGGATCTTCACCTGGCGGTCGCGACGCCCGAGGTACTCCAGCGCGCCGTCGGGCAGCAGACGGGCGAGGTCGCCGGTGCGGTACAGGCGCGAGCCCGGCTCCCCCGCCTCCCGGCCGAACGGATCGGGCACGAAGGCCTCGGCTGTGCGCGCCGGGTCGTACCGGTAGCCCCGCCCCACCGCCACGCCGGCGACGCACAGCTCGCCCGTGACGCCGATGGGCACGGGCCGGAGCTGGCGATCCACCACGTGCAGCCGGATGCCGCGCGACGGCCGGCCGATGGGCGTGACCGTCCGCTCCGGTCGCAGGGCCTCGCGCAGGATCTGGTGGGAGACCTCGTCCGTGCACTCGGTGGGGCCGTAGGCGTCGACCATGGGGATGCCCGGGTATAGGGCGAGCCACCGCCGGCCCAGGTCGGGGGGCAGCGCCTCGCCCGTGGGGATCAGCCAGCGAAGCGCCGCGAGGCCCGGGCGGTCCGGCGACTCCTCGGCCACCTCGCAGACCGCGCGGAGCAGGGACGGCACGAGTTGGAGGACGGTGATCCCCTCGCGCTCGGCCGCCGCCAGGAGACGCGCCGGCTCTCGTGCCTCGTCCGTGGCGAGCATCTGGACCCGACCGCCGGCGAGCAGGACCGACAGGAGCTGCCAGACCGAGATGTCGAACGTCGGCGCGGCGGTCTGGGCGACCACGTCGCCCGCGGTCAACCCGAGATAGGCAGCCTTGGACAGCATGTGCTCGCGCAGGCCGCGGTGGGTCACCATCACCCCCTTCGGCGTGCCGGTGGAGCCCGACGTATAGAGAAGGTAGGCGATGTTCCCGGACTGGAGCCGGGACGGCAGGCGCCCTCCGGCCGGTGGCGCGGCGAGGAGGTCCGCCAGGGGCAGCGCCGGGACAACCGCGGGGGGCTCGATCCCCTCCCCCGTCAGGAGCAATCCGGCGCCGCTCCCTTCGATCATCTTCTCCAGGCGCGCGCGAGGCTGGGCCGGCTCGAGGGGCATCCAGGCGCCCCCCGCCTTCTGGATGGCCAGGATCGCTACCGGCAGCTCGGAACCGCGGCGGGCGAGCAGGCCGACGACGGAGTCCGGGCTGACGCCGCGCTCCACCAGCAGCGAGGCCGCGGCCTCGGAGCGGCGGTCGAGATCGGCATAGCTCAGGTGGACGTCCTGCCAGGCGACCGCCACCGCGTCCGGCCAGGCCTCCATCCTCTCTCTGAAGAGATCCGGGAAGCAGGCCTCCGTGGAGGCGCTCGACGGGTCGTTCCACTCGCCATTCCATTCGGTGACCGTCTGATGGCGCTCGGCCTCGGTGATCCAGGGCAGCTCCGGCAGGGGCCGCTCCGGATCGGCGGCGATCCCCGCGAGGAGGACGGCGAAGTGGCGGGTCATGCGCCGCATCGTGGTGCCGTCGAACAGGTCGACGTTGTAGCGCCACTCGCCGCCCAGCCCCGCGGGGGACTCGTCGAAGCTCACGATGAGGTCGAACTTCGTGGTCTCCGTCTCCACCTCGGGGAAGCGCATGGTCAGGCCGGGCAGCTCGACGTCGCCGAGAGTTCCGGCGTTCATCGCCTGGAGCAGGAACATCACCTGGAAGACCGGCGTGTAGGCGAGGTCGCGCTCGGGCTTGAGCTCGGCGACGATCTTTTCGAACGGCAGGTCCTGATGAGTGTAGGCGGCGAGGGTCGCCTCCCGCACCCTCCCGAGGAGCTCCGGGAAGGCCGGATCGCCCGCCAGGTCCGCCCGCAGCGCCAGGGTGTTGACGAAGAAGCCGATCAGCCCTTCGATCTCCTCGCGGTCGCGGTTGGCCGAGGGGGTGCCGACGACGAGGTCGGTCGCGCCGCTCCAGCGCTGGAGCAGCACGTCGAAGGCGGCGAGCAGGGTCATGAAGAGAGTGGAGCCGGTGCGCCTGGCGAGCCCCCGCAGCGCCGCGGCGACGGCGCTGTCCAGGGTGAGCTCCTGGCGGGCGCCGCGGAACGACTGCAGGGCCGGACGCGGCCGGTCGAGCGGCAGGTCGAGCACCGCCGGGGCGCCGGCGAGGCGCTCGCGCCAGAAGGCGAGCTGGGAGGCGAGGGCCTCGCCGCTCAGCCACTGGCGCTGCCAGTGCGCGAAGTCGGCGTACTGGATCGGCAACGGTGCCAGCGGCGAGGGCTCCCCTACCACCTCCGCCGCGTAGAGGGCCGTCAGCTCGCGGGTCAGCACCTGCATGGACCAGCCGTCCACCACGATGTGATGGGCGGCGATCAGGGCGACGTGCTCTTCAGGGCTCAGCCGCAGCAGCACGGCGCGCAGCAGCGGGCCGGCCGCCAGGTCGAACGGTCGCCGCGACTCTCCGTCGAGCAGCGCCTGGGCGGCGGCCTCGCGGGATCCGGCCGGCAGCCCGGAGAGGTCGACCTGAGGCAGCACCCAGGCCGGCGGCGGATCGATCACCTGGACGGGCGAGCCGTCGGCGCCGCCGGAGATCGGGAAGCGCGTGCGCAGCGCCTCGTGGCGCTCCACGATCGTGGCGAGGCCGCGGGCGAGCGCCCCGGCATCGAGCCGGCCGTCCAGCACGGCGGCGATCACCACGTTGTACGTCGGTGTGCCGGGCTGGAGCTGCTCGATGAACCAGAGGCGCTCCTGGGCGAAGGAGAGCGGCAGCGGGCCGCCATCCCGCGGCGCCGGCCGGAGCGGCGGCCGGGATCCCTCGCGCGAGCGCAGCGCCGTCTCGACCGCGCGGGCCAGGGCGGCGAGCCTGGGCGTCTCGAACAGCGCCCGCACCGGCAGCTCCACGCCCAGGGAGGTGCGGACGCGCGAGATCACCTGCGTCGCGAGGAGCGAGTGGCCGCCGAGGTCGAAGAAGTCGTCCTCGGGACCGACGCGGTCCACGCCCAGCACCTCGCACCAGATGGCGGCGAGCACGTCTTCGAACGGCGTGCGCTCTCCGGGGAGGGTGTCGGCCGGGCTCGAGGCGTGGACGGCCGCCGCCGGCGCGAGCTGGGCCAGCGCCCGGCGGTCCACCTTGCCGTTCGGGGTGAGCGGCAGGGCGTCGAGCGCGACGAAGGCGGCGGGCACCATGGCTTCGGGGAGCCGCTCGCGGAGGTGGGCGCGGAGGGCCGGCGGGGACGGTGCCGTGTCCGGCTCCAGCACCAGGAAGGCGGTCAGCGTCCGCGAAGCGACGGCACCGGTCGCCACGACCGCGGCGGCGCGCACGCCGGGGCAGGCGGCGAGGGCGGACTCGATCTCGCCGGTCTCCAGCCGCACGCCGCGGATCTTCACCTGCTGGTCGATGCGGCCGAGGAACTGGAGGTTGCCGTCGGGCAGCCAGCGCGCCCGGTCGCCGGTCCGGTAGAGGCGCTCGCCCGAGCGTCCGAACGGGTCGGGGACGAACCTCTCGGCGGTGAGGTCGGGACGGCCGAGATAGCCGCGGGCGAGGCCCGAGCCGCCGAGGGTGAGCTCGCCGGCCGCGCCCAGCGGCACCGGCCGGAACCCGGGGTCGACGAGGTGGACCCGCGTGCCCTCGAACGGGCGCCCGAGCGGCACCGGCGTGCCCGCCGGCAGCGGCACGGCGGTGCGCTCGAACCAGGTGGAGTCGACGCTCGCCTCGGTGACGCCATAGGCGCCGACGAGCCGGGTGCCCGGTCCGCACAGCGGGACGAAGCGCTCCCTCTCCTCCACCTGGAAGACGTCGGCGCCGATGACCAGAAGGCTCAGGGAGTCGAGGCGCTCCCCTGTCGTCTCCAGATGGCGGGCGACGCCGCGGGCCACGGCGGGGACGAGGTCGGCGATGGTCACCCCCTCGCGCCGCATGAGACCGACGAGCCGCTCGGGATCGCCCAGCAGCTCCTGCGGGCAGAGGAGGAGGCTGCCGCCGCTGCCGAGCGCCCGCAGCACCTCCTCGCCGAAGACGTCGAACGAGAAGCTCGCCGCCTGGAGCTGGACGAGCGGCCCGGGAGCCGCCGGCCAGACGGGCTTCCAGGCCAGGTGCATGCCGGCCAGGCCGCCGTGGCTCACCACGACGCCCTTGGGCCGCCCGGTCGAGCCCGAGGTGTAGAGCACGTAGGCGGCCTGATCGGGGAACGCCGGCGCGGCCGGCGGGGGATCGCCTGGCTCGGCCGCGACGCCGGCAAGCTCGTCCTCCAGGCTCAGCCCCGGAACCGCGCCGAGCTCCGGCAGGCGGTCACGGAACCGGTCCTGGACCAGCAGCGCCGCCGGAGCGCCGTCCGCGAGCATGTAGGCCAGGCGCTCGCGCGGGTAATAAGGATCGAGCGGCAGGTAGG
>DASPJI010000051.1:0-2381 GCA_035628695.1 Thermoanaerobaculia bacterium
CCAGGCAGGCGCCCCGGCACCTCGACCGCCTACGGACTGAGGGGGATACCCTCTTCCGCGCGCTCTTCCAGGGGGAGGTTCGAAGCCGTTTCGACGAGAGCCTCGGAGCGGTCCAGGCGTTTCCGGGCCGCGGCCTGCGGCTCCGTCTCCGCTTCGATCTCAGGGATCCTGGCCTCGCCGCCCTCTATGACCTGCCCTGGGAGCTCCTCTACCGGCGCGAGACCGGCGACTTCCTGAGCCTCCGGCCCGCGACGCCGGTCATCCGCCACCTCGACGCGGCGCGTCCCAACCGGTCCGAAGCATGGCCGGCGACCTGGCGCATCCTGGTCGTCGCCAGCTCCGCCGGAACGCGCCGCCTGAATCTCCGGCGCGAGATCCATAACCTGCGTCAGGCCCTGCGGGGCCAGAGCCACGTCGAGGCGGTCTTCTTGCAGCCGGCGACGGTAGAGGCCTTCTATCAGGCCCTACGCCGGGAACCGTTCCATGTCCTGCACTTCATGGGGCACGGCGTGCTGGATGCGGCTGCGGAGGAAGGATCGCTGGTCTTCGAAGACGAAGCCGGCGGAGCCCAAAGGCTCCGCGGCGAGGTCCTGGCGACGATGGTGAGCCCGTTCCGGGACCTGCGGCTCGTTGTCCTCAACGCCTGCCACGGCGCCGACGCGGCCGGCGAGGGCCGGGCCTTCACCGGCGTCGCCACCGCCCTCGGGATGAGCGGCATCCCCGCCGTACTGGCGATGCGCTCCCGGATCAGCGACCGGGCCGCCGTGGCTTTCAGCAAGGCTTTCTACAGCGACCTGGTAGCCGGTGCCACGGTGGAACAGGCGACCACCGAAGGACGGCGCGCCGTCTATCTCCTCGAGGAGTCCGGAGCGGAGTGGGCGACCCCCGTCCTCTTCCAGCGGGGAGACCAGCCGCAATCGTACCCCGGCCTCACAGAGGGCGAACGGCACGTCTCCCCTGGCGCTCCGGTCCGGGCCCCCGAGGCACCTCCCGCCCAGGGCTCCGGCCTCTCCGAAGGCCCCGGCTGCCTGCGGCTCTCGGGCTTTATCCTGCTCAACCTGTCGGTTTCGATCACCTATCTTTTCTTCCATACGCTCACCGCGCTAGGGATCATCATCAACTCCAAGCCCTACCGCGATAGCTGGCTGGCGCTCCAGCAGGAGATGGACGCCTACGCGAACCCAATCGAGCCGTGGGATCTCACGGTCCTGCTCGGCTTTTCATGTGGCTATATCCTGCTCTTCGTCCTGTCCGTCAAAATGGGGCTCCGGAAGGGCCTGACCAGCGGGATCTACGCTGCCATTCTGGGCACGTTCGCCGTCACGCTGCTAAACACCTTCTGGCAGATGATGTTCTTCAAGGAGTCGCTCGTCCAGACGCCCTGGCTGATCAGCGGCTTCAGCACGACGGTCCAGATGATGTTCTTCACATGGCTGCTGGACCTTGCGCTCAAGAAGGCGAGATCCAGCTTCCGGCGCCGGTCCGGCGACTGAATCGTCCGGCGGCGCCGGGGCACAGCCCTTGCTTCAAAATCCCTTCCACATCTCAGGACCGGCCGGCCCTGCGATCCCTTCCTGGAGGTCTCCGTGAGCTCATCCATTCCCAGAGAGAGCATTTCCCACCCTGCAGTCCCCACGGTTCTCTGGCGGCTCCTGCTGCTCTGCGCCTGTCTCCAGCTCCTCGGCTGCGCGACGACCACCGCGACGACGAACCGCGACCGGGTCGTCGTCCTCCTCGGCGCCTCCAGCGGCTTCGGGAAAGGGGTCGCGCTCGAGCTCGCGGAGCAGGGGGCGAACGTCGTGGTCGCGGCGCGGCGGACCGAGCTCCTCGAAGAGCTGGCGCGCGAGTGCGAGCAGCGAGGCGGCCGGGCGCTCGCGGTCACCACGGACGCCAGCGACGAGGGCGAGGTCGAGCGGCTCGCCGAGGCCGCGGTCGCCCAATTCGGCCGCATCGACGTCTGGATCAACCTGGCGGGCATCGGCGCCTTCGGGCGCTTCGAAGAGATCCCGCTCGCCGATCACCACCGCCTCCTCGACGTCAACGTCAAGGGGGTGATCAACGGCAGCTACTTCGCGATGCGCCGGTTCCGGCAGCAGGGGGCCGGCACGCTCATCAACATCTCCTCCGTCGCCGGGAGGGTCGGCTTCCCCTATTACCCGAGCTACTCCGCGTCCAAGCACGCGGTGACCGGCCTCGGCGTCGCCTTGAACCAGGAGCTGCGGCTGAACGGCGACCGGAACATCCACGTCTCCACGATCTCGCCGTACGCGTCGAACACCCCGTGGTTCGAGCACGCGGCGAACTATCTCGGCCACAGCCCGTCGATGGTCCTGATGGATCCCCCCGGGAAGATCGTCGACGCGATCGTCAAGGCGACGCTG
>DASPJI010000052.1:0-6899 GCA_035628695.1 Thermoanaerobaculia bacterium
TCCTCGTCTCGGTGTCGGTGATCGGCCTGACCATCATCGGCCTGCACAACTCGGCCTACGGCCCGATCGGCGACGCCCGCCTGCCCGCCCCGCAGGGCACGCTGATGGCGGTCATCATCAAGGGCGTGCTGTCGCAGGACCTCCCCTGGGGCTTCATCTTCGTCGGCGCGGCCCTGGCGGTGGTGGTGCAGCTCTGCGGCGTCTCCGGCCTGGCCTGGGCGGTCGGCGCCTACCTGCCGATCTCGACCACCTTCCCGATCTTCATCGGCGGCGTGATCCGCTGGCTCTCCGACCGCATCCGCAAGCAGCCCGCGGCCGAGGAGTCGGAGCTGTCGTCCGGCATGCTCTTCTCCACCGGCTTGGTGGCGGGAGGCGCCATCTCGGGCCTGCTCGTCGCGGTGCTGATCTCCATGGAGGCGGGGGGAGCGCTGGCGCGGATACGGGACGCCGCCGCTTCGGTGGGCGCCGGCCTCAATCTGGGGATCTTCGGCGCGGGAGGGGAGTGGAGCGCCCTCTTCATGTTCGCCATCCTCTGCGTGATCCTGCTCCGCCGCTCGCTGCGCAAGCTCGAGATCTGAGCCGGTCTTCCCGGGGGGGCTCCCTTCGGAGCCCTCCCGCCGTCTACACCTCGATCCCCAGCGACTTCAGACCCTTCTTCCAGTCGCCCTTTCCGCGCTCGAGCTGCTGGTAGGTGCAGGCCCGCGGCTCCTTGTCCGGGCGCCAGCGCAGGAACTTGGTGCCGTGCCGGAAGCGGCCGCCCGAGAAGTGGTCGTAGCGGATCTCGCAGACCAGCGCCGGCCGCAGCGGCTCCCACTCGGTGGACCGCCCCTGGCTCCAACGGCTGGGACCGCCCGGCGCCTTGCCGGTGAAACCGGGGGGCTCG
The DNA here is from genome assembly GCA_035628695.1 of Thermoanaerobaculia bacterium. Lineage (GTDB taxonomy): Bacteria > Acidobacteriota > Thermoanaerobaculia > Multivoradales > UBA5704 > DASPJI01. Next base: position 884 of record DASPJI010000052.1, read on the forward strand.
ATCAGCGGCACGAGGATCTCCTCGAGCTCGCGGCGCTCGGTGTCGGTGAAGCTGGAGGAGAAGCCGACGTGGTCGAGGTTCCCCTGGCCGTCATAGAGGCCGAGCAGGATCGACCCGATCTTCTTCTCCCCCTTGTGGGCCCAGCGGAAGCCGCCGACCACGCAGTCCGCGGTGCGATGGCGCTTGATCTTGACCATGCCGGTCCGCTCGCCCGAGAGGTACGGCTCGCCGGACCGCTTGGCGATCACCCCGTCGAGGCCCCCGGCCCCGAGGTCGCGGATCCACTGCTCGGCCAGCTCCCGCTCGTCCGTGGCGGGCGAGAGCACCACCGATTCGGGCTCCCCGAGCTTGCCGAAGAGCTTCTCCAGACGCTCGCGGCGGTCCGCCAGCGGCAAGTCCACCAGCGACGTCCCCCGCGCGTCCACCAGCAGATCGAAGGCGAAGAGGCTCGCCGGCGTCTCCCGCGCCAGCTTGCGGATGCGGCTCTCCGCCGGGTGGATGCGCTGCAAGAGGTCGTCGAACGAGAGCTTCCCCTCGCGCGAGATGACGATCTCGCTGTCGAGGACGAAGGTCTTGACCGGCAGGGCGCGGAGCGCCTCGACCAGCTCCGGGAAGTAGCGGCCCAGGGGCTGGCAGCTCTTGGACTGGAGCAACACTTGTTCCCCCTTGCGGAAGGCGAGGCAGCGGAAGCCGTCCCACTTCGGCTCGTAGAGCCAACCGCCGTCACCTGGAGCGGCACTCGGGATGGCATCGACGGACTTCGCCTCCATCGGGGGGAACGGGGGGTGGACGGGCAGGTCGATGGCGGGGAAGTCCCCCTCCAGGGCCTCGGCTGGGAGGGCCCCGGCCACGACCTCGTCGGCCCGTTTCTCCGGCGGCGACTTCTTGACGCTGCTCTTCCTGGCTCCGGCGGTTCTCATACCGGAAGCGGGGTGCAAGTGGCTTGCCGGGGCAACCCCCCGGGCCCGGACGGCCAGGGGCCGTTAGTTGACGGCGTGGGGGACGGCCAGGACGAACGGCGCGATGACCGCCTTGAAGCCCTCGCCTCCCACCGGCACCATGAAGAAGGAGCCCTCCATGGAGCCGACCGAGGTGGCGAGCGGACAGAAGCTGGTGTACTCGTAGGACTCCCCCGGGGCGAGCACCGGCTGCTCGCCGACGACGCCCGGCCCCTGCACCCTCTGCACCTCGCCGTTGCCGTCGGTGATGATCCACTCGCGGCTCATGAGCTGCGCGGTCACCGATCCTTCGTTGGTGATCCGTACGTGATAGGCAAAGAAGTAGTAGCTTTCGTGCGGGGCGCTGCGGTCCTCGTCATAGAAGCTGTGGACCTGGATGCGGATCCCCCGCGTGGTCGTATCGCTCATAGCGGCGGCATTATGCCACGCGTTATGCCGTACGCCTGGCGCGGCGACTCTCCGGCCGCTGTGGCATAGAATCCGCACATCCGCGGCCAGACCCGGCTGACGGGAAGCACCGCAGGCAAGAAAAAGGGGGAGCTGCGATGGAATGGATTAGCAATCCGGAGAGCTGGATCGCGTTGGCGACGCTGACGGCGCTCGAGATCGTGCTGGGCATCGACAACGTCATCTTCATCTCGATCCTGGCGGGCAAGCTGCCGCAGGAACAGCAGGCGAAGGCGCGCAGGGTCGGCCTGATGCTCGCCATGGGCATCCGCCTCCTGCTTCTCGCCTCCCTGGCCTGGATGGCGCGGCTGACCAGCCCGCTGTTCACCGTCTGGAACCAGGAGATCTCGGGGCGTGACCTGATCCTGCTGCTCGGCGGCCTGTTCCTGCTCGGCAAGGCGACGCACGAGATCCACGACAAGCTGGAAGGCGAGGAGGGGCACGCCAGCGCCAAGGTCGTGGCGTCGTTCACCGCGGTGATCGTGCAGATCCTGCTGCTGGACATCGTCTTCTCGCTCGACTCGGTCATCACCGCCATCGGCATGGCGAACGAGCTCGCCGTCATGATGATCGCGGTGGTCATCGCGGTGTTGGTGATGCTGCTGTCGGCAGGGAAGATCAGCGACTTCGTCGGCCGTCATCCCACGGTCAAGATGCTCGCCCTCTCGTTCCTGCTGCTGATCGGCATGTCGCTGATCGCGGAAGGGTTCGACCAGCACATCCCCAAGGGCTACATCTACTTCGCCATGGGCTTCTCGGTCTTCGTCGAGATGCTCAACCTGCGGGCCAAGAAGGTCACGGGGGAGGCGCCGGTGCAGCTGCACCAGCGCTACGCCCCGGAGGCGCCGAAGGCCCCCAAGGCGCCGGCGAAGGGGCGGGGAAGGAAGTAGGAAGAGTGGAGAGGGGGGGCGCGCCGCGCCCCCCTTCGGCAAACCCTGCCGCGCCTCACCCCAGCCGGAACTCGCGGGTCTCGCCGTCGGAGAACTCGAGGACGAGGTGATCCCCCTGGACGGCGCGGACCTCGGCCCGGCCATACATCGCCAGCGTCAGGACGTCCCCCTGCTGCAGGTCGCCCGGCTTGCCCCCTCCCAGGAGCGGCGGCAGGGGCAGCACCTCCACCCGGGATGGCACCCGGACCGGCGGCTCGGCGCGCGGCACCACGGGCTCGGTGAACGGCCGGTCACAGCCGTCGCAGTTGGCGCAGCGCTCCCACTCCGCCGTCTCGCCGAAGTAGTCGACGATCGCCTTCCACCGGCAGAGCGCGGTCTGACAGTAGAGCACCATGCGCCGGAGCCGGTCGCGGTCCCCCTCGGCACGCTGCTCGTAGCGCTTGCCCATCGCCGCCAGCTCCTCGCCGGAGAGGCCGCCGCGCAGCAGCTTGAAGTGGCCGGGCTCGGTCTCCTCCACCAGCTCTAGGTCCTTCATCGTGGCGAGGACGACCCGCACCTTCGCCTTGGCCACCCCGCCCGCCCGCTCCTGGACGTCCCCCGCCGAGACCTCGCGCCGGTCGGCCTTGAGGCGCTCCAGGGCCTGGTAGACGGCGTCGAAGTGCTCGCGCTTCGGGTAGCGGCCGTTCAGGAAGAAGATCTGGGTGTTGCGGTCCTCGGCCAGGTAGAGCAGCACGCAGCGGGCCCGCTCGCCGTCGCGCCCCGCCCGCCCGGCCTCCTGGTAGTACGACTCCAGCGAGCCGGGGAGGTTGTAGTGGATGACGAAGCGGATGTCCGGCTTGTCGATCCCCATGCCGAAGGCGTTGGTGGCGATGATGGCCTTGAGCTGGCCGGACATGAAGCGGTCCTGGGTGGACCGGCGCTCGCGCGTCCCCAGCCGCCCGTGGTAGCGCGCCACGTCAAAGCCGAGGCTGGTGAGGTGGTCGGTCACCTCCTCGCAGTCGCGCACCGTGGAGCAATAGACGATGCCCGTCCCCTCCATCTCGCCGAGCAGGCGGGCGAGGTGCGTGCGCTTGATCTCGTCGTTGCCCACCGGGATCACCTCGAGGTGCAGGTTGTCCCGGTAGACCCCGGTGGCGATGACCTCCATCTCCTCGCGGCCGAGCATGCGCCGGATGTCGTCGATCACCTGCTCCGTGGCGGTGGCGGTCAGGGCGAGGACCGGCGGGTTGCCGAGCGCCTCGATCACCTCCCGCAGATGCAGGTAGGAGGGCCGGAAGTCGTGACCCCACTGTGAGATGCAGTGTGCCTCGTCGATCACGAAGACGTCGATGCGGTTCTTCCGCAGGGTCTCCAGGAACTCCGGCTGGGTCACCCGCTCGGGCGTCACGAAGACGAAGTCCCGCTGCTCCTGGCGGATCTCCTCCAGGACCTCCCCCTCCTCCCGCGCCGTCAGCGTACTGTTGACCTCGGCCGCGTCGATCCCCAGCTCCTGGAGCTTGTCGACCTGGTCCTTCATCAGGGAGAGGAGCGGCGACACCACCACCGTGGCGCCGGGGAGCTCCTTGCCCGGGAGCTGATAGCAGAGGGACTTCCCCGCCCCCGTCGGCATGATCGCCAGGGTGTCGCGTCCCTCCATCACGGAGTGGATCACCTCTTCCTGGCCTTCACGCAGGGATCTGAAGCCGAACGTACGCCGCAGGGTACGCCGGAGATTGGGTAGAGTGGTCTGAATGCTTTCCGCCATGGCAACCTTCCGCGATTCCCCTTCAGCGATCCAAAAGTGGAGCCCGTGGGCCTGAGCCGACAGGTTGAAGCAACGAACGTGCCTCCTCCTTCGCCGATGAAAAAGGACCGCGGGCTGAACGCCGAGGCCCTCTCATCCGTATAAGAGATTGTGCGGCGGGCGTTGACGAATCGCGCCGCGGCGATTAGACTCTTTCGAACAAATAGTCAAAGGGGTATTGGCAGTTCCCGCAGTGCCGCCCCGGAGGCCCGCCCGGATGGGTCAGGCCTCCCTCGGCGGAAGCGCCGGCATCGGTGACAACCGGGGGGACGGCGGGGCTATCGGTTCCCCTGAACGAGACGGAATGGACGAGGTTCTTATGGTGACTTTCTTTGCAACTCTGATGGTCGGGGCAGTGGCTGGCTTCATGCTCGAGAAGCAGTACGGACAGGGGATGACCCGCTGGTACCGCATGCAGAAGATGCGCGCGCGGGTCGAGCGGCGGCTGGGCGAGAGCCAGGATTAGGCCGTTCGGCGCTGACCGCCGGCGCGCCGGGGGCGCCTGGCGCGGTGCGGGTCATCCGGTGCAGGTGATCCGCACCCGGCCCCAGGCGTTGTTCGCGTACCCCTTGAAGTTCCACACCTGCGCGGGGTGCTCGGGTTGGGTCTGGGCGGCCGAATCCCAGGCGCGGCAGACGATCTCGTGCTCGCCCGCCGGCAGCTCGAGCCGCGCCTCCCAGAGCCGCCAGGCCCAGCGGCCCTGCTCCCCCCCCAGCCCGGCGGTGCGCCACGTGGCACCCCCGTCGAGAGAGAGGTCCACCCGCGCGACCGACCGGCCGCCGCCCGCCATCGCGTAGCCCTGCACCACCACCTCCCCCGCCGGCACCGTCTCACCCTCCGCCGGAGCACAGATCACCGAGTTGACGGGGAGCTCCCCCAGCATCAGGCCGCTCTCCCAGTCCACGTCCTGCGCCGACACCTGCGGCCCGAACAGCCGGTAGGCCTTCGCCTGGAAGTAGTTGCCGGACGGCTCGTCCTGGACGGTGATGGCCGACAGCCACTTGACGCTGCGGGCGCCGATGTAGCCCGGCACCACGGCCCGCAACGGCGCGCCATGGACCGGCGGCAGCGGCGCGCCGTTCATCTCGTAGGCGAGCAGCACCTCGGACGACATCGCCTTCTCCAGCGGGATCGAGCCGCCGAAGCAGAAGCGGTGGCCGTGCCGCTCGGTCTCGTCGAGGCCGGTGAAGGCGACATGCCCGGCCCCCGGCTCCGGCGCGACCGCGGCCAGCAGGTCGCGCAGGGCGACGCCCCCCCACTTCGCGGTGCTGATCGCCTCCGCCCCCCACCCCAGCTCCCCCGGGATCGGCGCGACCGCCGCCATCTCGAGCCGGCGGTTGCCGGCGCACTGGAGCGTGGCGTCCACCGTCATCCTGGGGAGCCGGCGCAGCTCTTCGAGCGAGAAGCGCAGCGGCCGCTGCACCCGGCCGCCGACCACCAGCCGGTAGGACGAGGCGTCGACCTCCGGCACCGCGCCGTGGTTGCGGACGAAGAACAGGTCGTTGGGGGTGAGGAAGGAGCGCCGCAGGAGCGGCAGGTCCGGACCGCCGTTGAAGGGGTCCTCCTGCCGCACCAGGAGCCCCCGGTGCTTGCCGAACGGGGTGGTCATGAGGGCCTCAGTCGTCGTAGGTCAGGGGGCGGAGGCGCTTCTGGTAGAGGCCGCCGGCCAGGGGCTCGAAGATGGTGCAGTGGTCCATCTCGCCGCCGTAGACGTGCAGGGTGAGAGAGGTGCGGTCGGGCTGGAGGTTGGCGAGGACGTGGTGCTCGAAGGGGGGGATCAGCGCGCCCGCGCTCCCGGCCACGGCCAGGGCCCGGCCGCGCGCGGCGAAGCGGCAGACGCCGTCCTCCTGCTCCTCCAGCAGCTCGTAGCGGCTGACCTCCATCTCCCCCTGGACCACCCCCTCGACGCACCAGATGCCCGCGTGGTCGTGGAGCGC